>NZ_PIRO01000004.1 GCF_003048905.1 Campylobacter concisus | reverse complement strand
AACTTTTAGTTTTATTTATTAGTTTGTCTAATCTATTATAATTATAAAATAATAGACTGGCTCAATCGATCACTTGTTTAGATTTCAAAGATTGACTAATAGTTTAACAATTGTAAGTTAAAAGAACTTTCTGCTCTGCGTTTTGCAAAACAGAAAGTGAAGTATATAGAAGTGATGCTTAAATGCAGATAAAAATCAGGCTAATTTTTTAAAAACCCATAAAGAAATTTTGAAGTCCAACTTTTTCATTAAATATAATATCTTTTTTGTTTGGTTCATATTTAAATTCGCTTAGCACTTTTTTGCCCTCTTCTTTAAAATATCCAGCAGATATCAAAGTAGGCTCAACAAAAGCTACTTCTGGTACCAATGTATCAAAAAAATTCGCCAGACTTTCATCGACGCTTATTTTTCCACTAAGAGATAATTTATCAAAAATTTCTGACTGATTTGTTCCCTTTTTAAAGCCATTTACTGCTGCATCCAAATTTAGCCTTAAAGCCTTATCTCCTTTTTTAAAGCTTAATGTATCTATTTTTATACTTGGATTCTTTTCTAAGATTTGATCTATTATCTCATCAAAATTTAATCCAGCTAAAACATTATAATTTTCTTCATTATTTAAATTATTAAGCTTGTCTAATACATTATTTAATGCAGGCACATTGATATTTGCGATTTTGCTATCAAAGACAAAATCTGTATATTTTACTTTATCAACTGCTACTATACCTATTTTTATAACATCGTCTGATCTTCCAAGATCATTTGAGATTTCAAATTTTGAGTCATACTTAAAGTCATCTATCAAAACATTACTTACATCATTAGATGCGAAAGACACCCTTTTAAATTTAACTTTTGCTATATAAGGTACAAGCTGGCTTTCTAAAATTTTTGAAATCTTAACTGGCTCTTGATAGCTTGAGTCAATATAAAACCCTTCGATATTTAGATCAACTTTGTTGTACTCACTAAAATCTTTCAAAACAATCTTATCTGCTTCAACTTTTAAGCTGTTTATATTATCTTTTGAATCAAGCGTCATACCAATCTTTATATCTTTTGTATTAACGGCGGTTTTTTGCTTATCATTAAATTCAATATTGCTAAATTTAATATCCACATCTTTATCGCCAGTTAGGCTAACTTTTGTTTTAGTTGTTGCAATGACATTTGAACCCATGAATGTTGCGATAATATTTTTAATCATATCGTTTTGAATAGAAATTTTTGAGTCTATTTCAAAGCCATCTATAAAAGCAAGCACTGTATGAGAAATTTCATTTTCTACTTTAAAAACCAAATCCTCATTTACATTTTTACCAAATATATTTTCCAAAAGATCTTTTGAAACACTAAAATCAAATGATCCTTTTGAGCCAAAAAATCCTTTTTTATAATTGTTATTAGAAATTTTAAAGCCCTTAATATTGTTTATATCATTCACTATCCTTTGATAGTTTTTCTCTACCTCATTTGAAGCAAAATAAACCGCTCCAATGGCTACCACGATAACTACGATTAAAGCAGATATCACCTTTTTCATGCTTTTCTCCTTTTTGTAATATGTTGTAAAAAAAACCAAATTCCAAGCAACAAACAAACCATAGCAAGAGGCATAATATATCCATGCTCGCCAAGATAGTCACTTGCACCTACAAAATAATCACCCGCTTTAAAGCTGGCAAATCCGATAATGACCGCCCAAAGCACTGACGAGATCAAATTTATAATGCTAAATTTATAAAATGAATACTTCGTAAGTCCAAGTGCGATAGGAACCAAAGTTTTAACTCCGTAGATAAATTTTTTGATAAATATTATCTTATCGCCATGTTTTTTAGCCAAAATTCCTGCATAAGCAAGCTTTCTTTTATGATTTTTAATATAAGGCATAAGTGAGTTTTTATTAAATCTTGCGACATAAAAAATTAGTGTGTCACCAATTGTATTTGCCACAGCAGCGACAATTATACTAAGAGTGATATCCATCTTGCCAGCAAAACTTAAAATTCCAGCGGCGATTAATGCAACCATGCCACCACCAAGGCTATAAAAAAACAATACAATATAGCCGTATGTTGAAACTGAATTTATGATATCTTGCATTAATCTCCTAAAAGTTTAGATGCGGAGGCTATTAGCTGTTCGTATGCATAGCCACTTTGCTTTAAAATTTCTTCTCTTGCACTGATGACTGCTCCACCAAAACTAGCTCCCGCAAAAAACCCATCATTTGCAGCATATGCGTATATATCACTTGAAAATTTAAAATCGCTTACTTTACTGTAATTGCGTCCAATGTCACCAAAAGCTACTGACAGCTTTGTATCAAGCGTGATCTTGGCATCTTTAATATCATGGATAATGCTATCTTTAAATATAAAAAGCACAAGCGAACTATCTTCATAACCAAGCTGTATACCGATACTGCCGCCACTTATACTAACTGGTAAAATTTCACTTGGCGAGTTAATGTTGCCAACAACCATGATGCCATCTCCGCCCATGCCACCAACAACAAAACCGACCTTTTTAACACTTGGAAAGATGATAGTCGCTTTTGACTGCTCGATTAGCTCTTTTATAGGAGCGTTTCTAGCGCCTCTCATCGTTGTTATAAACGAGTTTGCCGAGTCCAGCACGAGCTCCTCGCTGGCAAAGCCAAGTGAGAAAAATAATAAAATTGAAAAAAGAAATTTCATATTTTGCCGTTATTTTGCAAAATCAACAGCGCGAGTCTCTCTGATAACGCTTACTTTTATCTCACCAGGATACTGCACCTTGCTCTCGATCTCTTGAGCTATCTCTTTTGCTACAAGCACGGCCTCGTCGTCGTTTATGAGCTTAGCGTTTGCTATGACGCGAATTTCACGGCCTGCATTTATCGCATAAGCTTGTTTGATGCCATCTTTACTTTTTGCGATGTTTTCGATCTCTTCGACACGCTTTAAGAAGCTCTCAAGCACCTCACGCCTTGCACCTGGACGAGCCGCACTTAGTGCATCAGCTGCGCAAACAGCTGCACTTTCTATACTTGTCGCCTCTTCGTGGCCGTGGTGAGCGTAGATAGCGTTAATGACAACTGGATGCTCTTTGTAGCGCTTACAAATTTCTGCTCCAAGATCAACGTGACTGCCCTCGTACTCGTGAGTTAGCGCCTTACCGATATCGTGAAGTATGCCAGCTCTTTTTGCAAGCTTCTCATCTCCACCACACTCAGCTGCAATGATGCCAGCAAGGTGAGCTACTTCAAGGCTATGAGCCAAGGCATTTTGACCATAACTTGCTCTAAATTTAAGCTTGCCTATCAGTTTTACGATCTCTGGATGAATTTTATTTAGACCAAGATCCATGACGATGTTTTCGCCCTCTTCTTGTATGCTTTGCTCAAATTCTTCAGTTACTTTTTTGTGAAGATCTTCTATCCTCGCTGGCTGAATTCTGCCGTCCTCCACCAAAAGCTCGATCACTCTTGTTGCGATCGCACGTCTGTAAAGATTGAAGCTGCTTAGTATAATCGCGTGAGGTGTATCATCGATGATGATATCAACGCCAAGCACCATTTCAAGGGTCTTGATGTTACGTCCTTCTTTGCCAATGATCCTACCTTTTAGCTCATCGTTTTTTATATTTACGACATTTATCAGACGCTCAGCCGCAAATTCTCCAGCAAATCTTGACGTAGCCTGCGCCAAAATGTAATTAACCCTCTTTTTAGCCTCTCTTTTTGCTTCTTCTTCGTATTTTCTAACGATATGAGCGATATCCGCACGAGACTTCTCCTCGACCTTTTTAAGCACGACCTCTTTTGCTTCTTCTTCTGTTAAGCCAGCAGCGTGCTCAAGCACTCTTATCGCCTCTTCTACTTTGTTTTGATAAGTCGCTTTTAAATTTAAACCCTCTTCGTAAGTGATCTTTGCGTCTTGCTTATCTTTTTCAAAAAGCTCTTTACTCTCGTTTAAAAGCTCTTGCTCATTTAGCAAAATTTTCTCTTTTTTGGTTAGTTCATCAAATTTACTTGCATACTCTTTTTGAAGCTTTGTAGTCTTATCGTCGTATCTTTTTTTAGCCTCAAATTCAGCCTCTTGTACTGAAATTTTAGAATTTTTAAGCGTTAGCTCAGCTTCATACTCAATAGCTTTTGCTTTTGCTTTTGCTTGTTCTAAGAAGATGTTGTAGTTTGCATCATTTATCTTTTTAGCGTATAGATACCCTGCTCCAACGCCCGCCACACCGGCTCCTAAGCCTATTAAAACCTCTATCATTTATTCCTCTTTTTATATAATTTTTACTTGGGGTTATATAAAAGTCTCCTACCGCGTCTTGTGCATTTGAAAGCACATCTTTGGTATAAAAGTCTTTTATCTCAAGAAAAACTATCCGTTTTGGCTTAATAGGCAAAGAGTCAAAAAATCTATCATAAAATCCTTTTCCATGCCCTATCCTAGCCATAGTTCCATCAACCCCAATCGCTGGAACTACTGCCATATCAAGTCTAACATTATCCATTTTTTTGCCAGATGGCTGTCTGACGTTAAATTTATAAGTTATAAATGGCAGTCGCAATCTTACCATCTTTAAGCTAAGACCTACCATAAAAGGGGCAAAAATTTCACATTTATGTGATAAATTTCGCCTTATTTTAAGCACATCAACTTCGTAGTTAAGTGGCAAATAAAACAATACTTTCTTAGAATTTGTAAAATTTATCAATTTCAAAAGCGTTTTCGTAGCTTTATAGTGCGAGCATTTGGCCTTAAATTTAGTAAGTTTCATTAAATTTGCTCTTGCATTTTTTCTAAATTCATTTTTTTCTAAATTAACGCTCATTTTATGCTCTTTCTTGTATAATCCTGAAATCTTATTCAAAAGGAAATTTATGACATTAAAACGAGCAATTATAACATCACTTTGCATTTTTGCTTTTTTTGGATGCGGCGACGAGAACAAGCAAAAAAAAGAGCAAAATACAAGCGAACAAACGCAAGGCAAAATTTTAGATAAAAATGCTAGCAAAGATGAAAATTTAAACAAAGACTCACTCACTCCAAAAATGAGTGAAAGTGTCCAAGACAGCGAGATAAAAGAGATAAATCTAAAGCTGCTAAGTGGCACAACTATGCAGATTACAAAAAGGAGTAATGGCTTTGACGTAAAAGATGGTAAAAAAGCAACACTTTATGTGTTTTTCGCCACTTGGTGCCCTCCTTGCAAGGCTGAGATCCCGCACTTAAACAACCTAAGCGAAAAATTTAAGAACGAGCTAGATATCGTTGGCGTGCTACTTGAAGACAAAAGTGAAGATGAAGTAAAAGATTTTGCTCAAAAATATAAAATAAAATACGAAGTCGCGGTTGGCGAGGGAAATTTTTTATTTGAAAAAGCGATGGGTGGCATAAAAGGATTGCCTGCGTCAGCACTTTTTAAAGCAAATGGTGACTACGTTCAAGGCTACATCGGTCTTGTGCCTGAAGAGATGCTTGAAAACGACATAAATAGGGCCACAAAATAATGCTTGACTTTCTAAAAAAAGGCCTTGAGAAGACTTTTGGAGCGATAAGCTCAGCTAAGAAGTCAAAAAAGATAGACAAAGAGAGCTTAGAAGAAATTTTGCTTGAAGCTGACGTAGCTTACGAGATCGTGGAGGAAATTTTATACTACTTGCCACCACAAGATGAAGTGAGCAGAGCTGATCTTAGGCGCGTTATGAGTAGCTATTTTATCTACGAAAACGAGCGCGTGATAGAGCCTGATAAGCCATTTGTCGATCTCATCCTCGGCGTAAATGGCGCTGGCAAGACGACCACAATCGCAAAGCTTGCAAATTTATATAAAAATAACGGCAAAAGCGTCATTTTAGGCGCTTGTGATACATTTAGAGCTGGAGCGATCGAGCAGCTGCGCCAGTGGTCAATTAGGCTAAATGTGCCAATAGTCGCAACACAGCAAGGTCACGACCCTTCAGCTGTTGCTTACGACACGATCAGCTCAGCCCTTGCAAAAGGTATTGACCGAGTTATACTTGACACAGCCGGCAGACTTCAAAACCAGACAAATTTGGCAAACGAGCTAGAAAAGATCGTTCGTATTAGCAAAAAAGCTTACGAAAAAGCACCTCACCGAAAAATTTTGATTCTTGATGGAACGCAAGGTAACGCCGGAGTTGCACAAGCGAAAGCATTTAACGATATTGTCTCGCTTGATGGTGTCATCATCACAAAGCTTGATGGCACCGCAAAGGGCGGAGCACTATTTGGTGTGGCAAGAGAGCTTGAGCTACCTATATTTTATATAGGCGTTGGCGAGAGCATGGATGATATCATCAAATTTAATCCAGACGAGTTTTTAGACGAGCTAATGGACGCCATTTTTGAGTAGCGTAAAATTTCTTAGTAAAATTTGCTTTTTCGCTGCTCTTTTGGCGATCGATTTTCTTGCATTTACTCCAAAAAGTCCCACGATCATCGAAAATTCGTGGGATAAAGCAAATCATTTTTTAGCTTTTTGCGTCCTATACATCCTGCTCTATCTTGGCTATGAGTTTAAAATTTTTAAAAATTTAGCCCTGCTTTTAGCCTTCGGCGTGCAAATAGAGCTCATTCAAGCATTTTTACCAAACAGGAGCTTTAGCTTGCTTGACATCGTGGCTGACATGATCGGAGCGGCTTTTGGAGTGATAGTAGTTGAATTTTTAAAAAGGATAATTTATGGCAAAAGCAAAGCCAGTTTTTGAATGTCAAGCGTGCGGAAATCAGCAGAGCAAATGGCTAGGCAAATGCCCACAATGTGGGGCTTGGGATAGCTTTGTCGAGCTTAGCCAGCAAGAGATAAAGATAAGCAAAGAGATGGCAAAAAGTAGCGGCGCACCTAGCAAGGCCGTAAGCATCGACGAGGTAGAAATTCAAAATTTCACGAGATTTAGCACCAAAGATAGCGAGCTAGATCTTGTTCTTGGTGGCGGTGTTGTGGAGGGGTCGCTAGTTTTAATAGGTGGTAGTCCGGGCATCGGCAAATCAACTCTGCTTCTAAAAATTGGCTCGAATTTAGCAAAAGACGGTAAAAAAACGCTCTATGTAAGCGGTGAAGAGAGTCAAAGCCAGATAAAAATGAGAGCCGACAGGCTAAATGCGGTGGATAAAAATTTATACCTGCTAACTGAAATTTGCCTAGAAGATATCCTGCTAGAAGTGCAAAAGAGCGACTACAAGGTGCTAGTCATTGACTCCATACAAACGCTTTATAGCCAAAATATAACCTCCGCTCCAGGCTCGATCACGCAGGTTCGTGAGATCACATTTGAGCTGATGAGACTTGCAAAGAGCCAAAATATCTGCGTTTTCATCATCGGTCATATTACTAAAGAGGGTTCGATCGCAGGGCCCAGAGTGCTTGAACATATGGTCGATGTGGTGCTTTATTTCGAGGGCGATGCGAGTAGAGAGCTGAGAATTTTGCGTGGGTTTAAAAACCGCTTTGGCTCGACAAGCGAGGTTGGCATCTTTGAGATGAGCCAGCACGGACTCGTGAGCGCAAATGAAGTCTCGAGTAAATTTTTCACGCGTGGCGGAGCGATGAGTGGCAGTGCGATCACCATCATAATGGAAGGCTCAAGAGCACTTAGCATCGAGATACAAGCACTTGTTTGCGAAAGTGCCTATCCAAAACGAAGTTCGACTGGCTTTGAGAGAAACCGCCTGGATATGCTGCTCGCACTTCTTGAGCGAAAACTAGAAATTCCACTTGGACACTACGACGTCTTCATAAACGTTTCAGGTGGCGTTAAAATAAGCGAGACTGCGGCTGATCTAGCCGTCATCGCGGCGATAATCAGTAGCTTCAAAAACCGCCCTATTAGCAAGGATAGCGTATTCATCGGTGAGCTAAGTCTAAACGGCGAGATAAGAGAAATTTTCAACCTCGATCAGCGCCTAAAAGAGGCGAAAATGCAGAAATTTAAAAATGCTATTATTCCAAACAAACCGCTTGACACGCAAGGGCTAAAATGCTTTTACGCAAAAGATATCACGCAAGTGCTTGAGTGGATGTAAATTTGTCTTGCTAGCGACTTAATATCAATACTTTGCTGGCTAGGACATGTTTTTTAAAATTTATCTTTTGTATAATTCTGAGAGCATCTATGCTTTTTCTTTGAAATTTAAATTATAAAAATTCCATTCTTTGCTTATAAAATACCTATGCCCTCTTATCCACTTTAAGCTTTGCCACTTTTTCTAAAATTTCAAACATGCTCTTGCCACTATCAAATTCACTCTTTATAAATTTATAAAGCTCTTTAAATCTCTCATCGGCTTCAAGCTTATAGGTGTGAGATTTTTTAGTAACTTGTATAGGTGTAAATTTCTTCTCTTTTTTATCTTCTTTGTTTTGTGTTTCAAGATCATTGATAGAATTTATAGTCTCTTTTGCTAGCTCCTCGTCAAGCTCTAAACCAAAGCGCTTTTTTAGTGCATATTTAGTCCACTCCTCTTTAAACTCATCAACGCTCATATCGCTATCAAGTAACTCGGCTGTTTTTGTTCCACCAAAGGTAAAGTCAGAGAAACCATGCTTTCTGGTATATCTTTTTATAAATTCGTTAACAGATAAAGTCTCTGAGTCACCAAAAGCTCTCTCAAGCCCTAAAGCACTACTATCATCTATAAATTTCTTTAGCTCATCTATCTCATCTTTTGAAAAAGCATCGTCATAGCTCATAAGCTTGCCAAGTATGCTTACTCTCGCCTCTCCTTCACCTTTTACGAAGCCGGTGAGTGAGTGCTCATATCTGTCGTATTCCCTTGCTTTAGCTTTATCGTCTAGGCTCATATACTTAGGAAATGTCATGCCATGACCCATATCGTTACTAAGTATCTCGTTTATATCGTTAAATTTAAACCCCATCTCTCTTGCTATGTTCTCTCTTGAGAGATAGTTAGGAGTTGAAAAATTATTAGAAATTTGCATTTTACTATCCTTAGTCTCTTTAGCTCCATTCAATCTTAATTAAAGATATCGTCTTTTCTTTAAAAAATTTTATAAAAATACGTTTTTTAAATTTATCAGAAGTAGTTAAAAGATATTAAAAAGCTTTGTAAAAATGCATAAATTTTAGACAATCATCACTGCAGCTACGGCAAATCCGCCGTCGTGAGTTATGCTAAGGCTTGCTTCTTTGATATTAAAATTTGTATAAATTCTTGGGCTAAATTTTATCTTTGGTGCATTTTTTGCGTCTTTGCTAAGCTCAATGTCCAAAAAGCCACACTCTTTGCTGATACCCACACCAAGAGCTTTACTAGCTGCTTCTTTGGCCGCCCAAAATCCAGCCAAAGTTGCATCATTTTTTGCTAGTGTGATCTCATCATCGCTTAAAAATCTTTTTAGAAAAAGCTCGCCGTAACGAGCTTTAAGTCTAGAAATTCTATCTATCTTAACGATATCAATGCCTATCATTGCACCACAAAATCAGTAAAAAATATATTTTTGATGTAGCCATCATTTAGCACTTCATTTAGCTTGCCGACGATCTCGTCTTTTAGCCTATCTTTGCCTTTTGCGGTGCTTACTTCTTCGTAAGTTTTTGACGAAAGTGTTCTGATGATAATATCTCTTAAAAGTGCTTTTTTCTTATCAAGCTCAGGAGTTAGCAACTCATCGCTTTGCTCCATATCGATCTTAGTTTTAAGAAATCTTGAGCCATTTTCGCTAAGCAAATTTACAATAAACTGATCAAGCGGATATATCGGCCCCATATTTGAATAGTCATTGCTGCCATGCTTTGACTTATTTTGAGCTGGCATGGACTGTGTTTGAGCCTGAGCTGGTGCTTGCATCATGTTTGCCTCTTTTGGCTCGTCAGAACTAAGCATCAAAAACGCGACTAGCCCTCCAATAACTAGTAGCAAAACAAATATCGCAATGATAATTATCATTAATGCACCATTGCCACCTTTTTTTGCCTTTTTCTCTTCAACTTCTTCAGCCATCTTTCCTCCTTTAAGTTTTGGCTATAATTATACAAAAAATTCGCAAAAATGAGAAAAAATGATACATAAGACAAATGCTGCTAGAGCTTTAGACAAGCTAAAAATTAATTATGAAATTTTAGAGTATGAAGTTGATTTAAACGATCTTTCAGCCATTCACGTAGCAGTTAGCGCCAAGCAAGATATAAAGCAAATTTACAAAACTATTGTTTGTGAGTGCGAGCCTAAAAATTTCGTTGTTGCTTGCTTACAGGGCGATTTGGAGCTTGATCTAAAAGCACTTGCTCACGCGTGTGGCGCCAAACGCTGTGAGCTTATAAATTTGAAAGACCTAGAAAAGATCACTGGCTACATCAGGGGCGGCTGCTCACCGCTTGCTATGAAAAAACACTTTGCAACATTTATCGATGAACGTGCAAAAGAACAAGAATACGTGCTAGTAAGCGCTGGAGTGAGAGGCAAACAAATAAAAATAGCACCAAATGATCTTTTAAAGGCTTGCGAGGCAAGTTTTGCCAATATCGCTAGGCTAGCTCTTTAAAAACTCTATAAATTTAAACTTCTCACCTAAAAGCTCAGGTGAAAGTAGAAATTTTGCTTGTTTAGCTGCATTTTCATAGGCTTGCTTGCTACCTTTTTCAAGCACTAAAGATAAAATTTCATCCACGCTAAGATCATTAACCAAAGCATCATTTTGTTTTTTAAATTTAAGTATCTCAAAGCCAGCCTCACAAAAAGCCTCTTTTACTTGCTTAAAGCAAAGGCTATATGTTAGATCCGATCTTTTAAAATATGGCTCAAGGTCTGAAATTTCAAATAAAGAAAATACTTGATGGTCTTTAAAAATCCTTAGGCTAAACTCATTTTTTGGCTCAAATTCGCCGTAGTCAAAGCTTAAAAATCTAACCTTTTTTGCCGCATTTGCAAGTTGAGTTGCAAATTTAGCGTAGCTAGTTGATATCTCGCCCTTTTTTATGCCAAATTTCTTTGCAAGAGCTAGTAAATTTTGATCTGCTTTTTGCCAGTGAAATTTTAGATCAACATCCACAAAAAGCATATTCTCACCATCTATCACCTCACAGCTAAATGCATCAAGTAGCTCATTTGAGATGATAAAAATTTCATCAAACGAGCACTCGCCCAAATTTTCATAGTGTTTTATTTTGATGTCATCGCCAAAGCGTTTTGCAAAAGTCTCAAGCTGTCTTTTACGTAAAATTTCATGAGGCTCGATGATGATAAGCTCTAAATTTGGCAAAATTTCTGGCTCAAGCGTAAAAATTCCTTGCGCAAAATCAGCTAGCATATCGCCAGAGTTTGCGCCAATCTCTACGACCTTGCAAGAGCTAGAAATTTCGCCGTTTTTAAGCAGCTTTAAAAAGTAGTTTGCAAGGCAAGCACCAAAGAGATAGCCAACGCTTACATTTGTATAAAAATCGCCCTTTTTACCTATATCTACGCCAAATTTATAGTAGTTTTCATTGACCCAGATATTAAAAAACTCGCTAAATTTCATAGATCAGGTAGCTTCCAACCTCTGTAAAACGCAAACATCCTAACTGTAATGCCAGCAGCAAGCAAGAGCATAGTAAAAAATATATTGGTTAGGCCTAGATGATATAGCACAAAGTAAGCAAGCCCCACACCAAGGCTTATCGTGCCGTAAAGTCCAGTGCGTAAAAACCATGGAATTTCGTTTAGTAAAATATCTCTTAAGATACCGCCGCCAACTCCGTTAAAAAAGGCGATCATCATCACACCAAAGATATTGTAGTTGTACTCAATGGCAACCATTGCCCCCACGATGGAAAAACAGATAACATCGATCGCATCGGCGAAGATGAATACAAATTTTCGCTCCAAACCTTCTCTTTTTATGTGTAAATTTGCCACTCTTGAAACAATCAACATAAAAATAACAACGCTTACTGGCATGTAATGTGTAAATGAATAAACCGCCCTGCCAACGAGCATATCACGCATGATACCGCCACCAAGTGCGGTCAAAAATGCAGACAAAAAGACTCCAAGCCAGTCGCACTCCTTTTTTACTGCAAATAAAAACCCACTAAGTGCAGCTGATGCGATACCGACGTATTCGACAAAAAGTATTAAACTCATATTTTTCCCTTAAAAGATCGCATTTTATAATGAACTCTCATAAAAAATCATTAATAATATTTTTACCATTAGTTTATTTTAGGCTATAATAACGAAAAGTTTAAGGAAGGAATTTTAATGAAAAGACTATTAATCATATTTCTTGCTGGTTTATTTTTCACGTCACACTTAAATGCTGATGTGATCCAAAATCAAAAGCTAAAAAATGCAATAAATATCTTAAACGCTTTTGGTGCAAGAAATTTAAAGCCAAACACTAAATTTGAAGGTATAAAAGCGATCGCCATAATCCCTGATGTAACAAAAGCAGGCGCTATCGTTACTGGCTCAACAGGTAAAGGCGTATTTATCGCTAAAAATGATGATGGTGAATGGTCAAGCCCATTTTTTGTAAATTACACATCTGGAAGCATAGGCTTGCAGCTTGGTTACAGCTCAGCTGACATGATCATCTTATTTAAAAATTCAGAAGCTTATGCAAATTTATTTAATGCAAAAGATACGATCAGCCTAAAAGCAGAAGCAACTGGTGGCGTTGGTAACGAAGTAGCGATCACAAGTGATTTGCCTGAAATTTCAGCATTTGCTGAGGAGCGTGGCAAGACAAGTGGTGCTTTTGTAGGAGTTAGCTTAGATGTGGCAAGGCTAAAAATAAATAGACAAGATACAAATGATTACTATGAGCGAATGTATGATTTTGAAAATATCTACAACAATAGCCCAAAAGCTAGTAAATACACTCTAAAATTTAAAGAAATAATCTCAAAATATTTCTTATAGCTCAAATTTCTTGGCTCATTAAGTGAGTCAAGAGCTCTTTTTATTTTTACTTTTTTGATTAATTTTATAGAAGTTATGGCTTAGCTTTTTGCTAAACCATAAATAGTGAAACAAAGCGTTTTTTAGGGATTGGAGAAAATTGAGTCATATACTCAAACGCTTCTTCGTAATCGCCATCTGTATATTGTGCAACTTGTTCGATAAGCTCGTAAAGCTCCTCATCGTCCATAGAATCAAAACTGCCTCTATTTTCTAAAACCTCTAACAAAACGGCGTCTAATTCAAGCTCGTCGTAAGTCATTTTATTCCTTAATTTTGATTTAAAAAATGCGACACTATACCAAAACAATCTTATAAAATACTTTACTTGAAATTCGTAAGAAATTTTATGCTTTTTTTATAAGTAAAGTTGTAAAATCCTTATATTAATTATCATTTTAGTTAGGTTTTTGTGGATAATTTTGAACTATTTTATAAGCATTTTAAAGAGTTTTTAGAAGCCTTTGGGCAGAAAAGCTCAGAGTTAAAAGAACAAATTTTGCATGTACTTTTCATTAGTAACTCTCATCTAAGTGCTCAAGAAATTTCTTCAGAAATTTACAAAATCCACAAGAATGAAATTTCAATGACATCAATTTACTCGTTTTTAAATTTTCTCGAAATGCATCATCTTGCAAACTGTTTTGAAGAAAATGGAGTAAAGAAATTTGAGCTAAATTTAAAATCCTCGCACGATCATTTGATATGTGAAATTTGTGAAAAGATAGTTGATTTTAAAGATGAGATGATAGAGCAAAGGCAAGAGCAAATTTGCAAAGAAAAAAATTTTAGCGAGCAGTCGCATACGATGATACTTTATGGTATTTGCAGTGATTGCCAAGAGAAAAATGAAAATTAAATTTTATCATTTCATTTTACTTTTTGATAATGAAAAACAAAAAAATTTCAGATTTATTTAAGCTGTGAAATAGATAATACGCAATTAAAAAAAGGATGAAAATGGATATAAAAACACAAACTTTAGCACAAGTTGCAAGTTATTTTTCAATGATAGCTCACACAAACGGCAGACTAAGAGTAAGAGTTAGTCCAAAGATAAAAGAGCTAAGTAGCAGCGTAAATTTAGCTAGCCTAGATAATGTGATAGCTCAAATAAATGGTATAAAAAATGTAAAATTTAACAAGCTAATCGGCTCTGTAACGATCGAATACGATCATGAAATTTTTCCAAAAAACCTTTGGGAGGATCTTTTAAAAGGGCAAAATTTAGAAGAGATTTCAACTAGAGTAAATGAAGTTGCAAAAGAAGTGAAATATGCTTAATGAACTTTTAAATGCATCATATACCAGCGAAAAAAACGCACTTAGCTTATATGAAAATTTAGCTTCATTTGGTGATGTTTTTAACGAGATCGCAAATATCAGAAAAAATGCGATCATCTTGATAGAAAAATTTGCGAGCACACATGATTATGAGCTTGCTTGCGAAAATGAAGCTATATTTTTGCCAGCAAAAAATAAAGAAGATGCGCTGATACAAGCTTTAAACTATGAGTTAGAGCTAAATAAAATGTATGAAAAATTTTGTGAAAGCTTAGATGATGAAGAGCTAAAAGATCTATTTTTTAGACTTTGGGCTACTTCAAACAATGAATACATCGCCTCTTTAAAGCAACGCTTAAAAGAAATTTATAGTGGCTGTGAAATAAAAAATGAGCTAAATTTAAATGAAATTTCACAAAATTTTGAGCAAAATGGTATAACAAATATTTTAGAAAACTATCAAAATGACTTTAATGAGATAACTAAAAGCTTGCAAAATATCGCAAGCGGCAAAGCTGATAAAAGCGAGTTAGCAAAGATAACTAATAATCCAAATTTCTCGTTTTTTAGCGGACTTGCGCTTGGGGCATTAGGCATTTCAGTAGTTAGCAAAAATTTTAATAAGGATGAAGAAAATGAATAATTTACAAAATCAAACAAAGAAAGGATTTAAAATGGCATTACCATTTTTAGCAGGTTTAGCAGTAGGCGGTTTAGCAATAGCTGCTTGGAATAAAAGAGATAAGATCAAAGAGTACGCCCAAGAAGGCTTAGATAAAGGCAAAGAGGCTGCAAAAGATCTTTACAAAAAAGGTAAAAGCGTTGCAAAAGATGCAAAAGACTTTATAGTAAAAGAAGAGAAAAAAGCAAAACGCGGTGCTAAAAAAATAGAAAAAGAGGCTGAAAAAGTGGTAAAGAAAACAAGAAAACCACGCGCTAAAAAGCCAGCTGCTCCAAAAGCTATCACACCAAACGATATAGCATAAGGATAGAGAATGCAAGGAAATAGTCTTTTTACGCTTTCAAGCACAAGGCTTCCATTTGATCACTTCATCAGCGGTGCTTTAGTCGCTGGCATGGGTGCAGCTGCACTTGGCTTTAGCGACTATCTAAATAATAGAGCGACTAAAAAAGATGTTGCTAAAAAGATAGCGAAATACGCTGTAACAGGTGGTTTTGTAGGTGCTGTTGGCATTCATGCTTCAAATTTAATAGCACAAAAAAAATATCTAAATGCGGCAGCTTTTACAGCAGCTGGTATCGGCGGTCTTTTGATAGCAGAAAAACTAATAAAATTGGAGAGTAAATAATGAATAACCCTTACATCAATGAAGAAAACGTAGCAAGTGAAACTGTGGCTAACAATGCAGCAGCTACTCAGCCAAGCGCAATTGATAACGCAATAAACAATGCAGCTCAAAATTTACCATTTGTACCTGAAAATTTTAATGCTGCTGGCTTTGTAAAAGGTCTAGTTTTAGGTGGTATCGCAGCTTATGTACTAACTAATCCAAAAGCACAAGAGTGCGTATTTAAAGCGATTATCAAAGGTGGCGAGCTTATAAATGCTGGCATAGAAGAACTAAAAGAGCGTTTTGAAGATGTCAAAGCAGAACTTGACTCACAAAAATAAGATCACTCTAGCTCACAAGAGTAAAAATAGAGCGAGGTTTATTTGCGAGAGCCTAAACGCTAGAAGCGACGTCAGCGCTATCGAGGCTGCGATCTCAGAGCGAACTGATGCACTAAGTGTTCGTGTAAATAAATACGCAAAAAGTATTATCGTTGAATACAATAAAAACTACGATAAAATTTTAAACTTTATAAAGAGCTATGAATTTCCAACAAAGGCAAAAGATCCAAATTTGCCAAGCAAGGCAAATATCTATAAGGCTGCTGCCGCACTTGGTATAACGCCATTTATGAGTAACAAAACTCTAAAATCAGCCGTGACTCTTTATGCTACAGCGCCAAATTTAATAGAGGGTGCAAAAGAGCTAAGGCATGAGGGCGTCACTTCAAAAGTACTTGAGGCAACTGCCATTGGCACTAGCCTAGCAATGGGCGATCATTTAGCAGCAAATAGCACAAATTTGATGATAAATATCGGCGAATATATGGAAGAAAGCGCCAGTCACAAAAGCGATGATCTCATCAAAGAGCTAGCAAAACCAAATATCGAAGAAGTCTGGGTCGAGAGAAATTTAAATGGCGAAAAGACGCTTGAAAAAGTAAAAACCGAAAATTTAAAAAAGGGCGACATCGTAGTAGTTGGAGCTGGTGAGACGATAGGCGTTGATGGTTATATCGTTGAAGGTAACGCCGATGTAAATCAAGTCTCAATGACCGGAGAGGCTGAACCTATACCAAAAGCTAGAGGCGACCGTGTTATAAGTGGCACCGTGGTTGATGAAGGTAGGATAAAAATTTGGGCTGAAAATGTAGGTAGTGACACAGCGACAGCTAGGATCAAAGAATACATACAAACTTCACTCAATGAAAAATCAGCCATTGGTGTAAAAGCGTTAAAACTAGCTGATAAACTTGTGCCTGTTACGCTCTCGCTTGCTGGACTTTCATACATTATAAATAAAAATATGAATAGTGTTGCTAGCGTACTTCAAGCGGACTACTCTTGCGCATTAAAACTTGCTACACCAGTTGCTTTTAAATCAAGCATCTCAAAAGCAGGTAGAAACGGCATTCTTGTAAAAGGCGCAAAAGCGATTGAAGCTTTAAGCTCAGTTGATACTTTTGTATTTGACAAGACCGGCACTCTGACACATGGACGCCTAAGTGTAGTTGAAATTTACTCATTTAAAGAGGGCTTTTCTCAAAATGATATATTAAATTTAACTGCAAGTGCCGAGGAGCACTACTTTCATCCAGTAGCTGAAGCAATAGTTGAAGCTGCAAATAAGCGTGGTTTCCACCATATTCATCACGATGAAGTTGAATTTATCGTAGCTCACGGCGTAAAAACTGCGATGCACGGCAAAGAGGTGGTTATAGGTAGTAGACACTTTTTAGAAGATGATGAGATGATAAGCTTTAAAGCTCATGAAGCTTTAATAAGTAAAGCATTAAATAGCGGTTTAACCTTACTCTACGTAGGATATGATAAAGAGCTAGTTGGCGTCATCGCTATGAAAGATGATATGAGAGAAAACGCAAAAGACATGGTTAAAAAGCTAAGAAGCCTTGGCGTAAAAGAGGTCGTCATGCTAAGCGGCGATATCAAAAGCAAGGCTGAAGAAGTAGCACGTGAGCTTGGGCTTGATAGGGTCTATGCGGAGTGCTTACCAACAGATAAAGCAGCTATCATCGAAGAGCTAAAGAGTGAGGGCAAAAAGGTAGCCTTTGTCGGAGATGGCATAAACGATGCTCCAAGCCTAACTAAGGCAAATGTGGGCATAAGTATGCACAAGGGTGCTGATATAGCTAAAGCGACGGCTGACATAAGTCTTTTAAAAGATGATATCATGAGCGTAGCTCTCGTAAAAGAGCTAGCAAATAAAACAATGGATTTAATTAGCTCAAATTTCCGCTCAACCGTTGGCGTAAACACAGCTATACTAAGTGCTGCGACACTTGGTATGTTAAATCCAATAGCAACTGCCATGCTTCATAATGGTACAACGATTTGGCTTTTATTAAATTCAATGAAGGGCGTAAAATTCAAATCAAAATAAATTTGAAAGGGTAGATGGTGCTTGATAGTTTCTTAAATTTTTTAAACGGCAAAATGGACGTAGCCAACGACTTTTTATATGGATATTTTTTAGTCATTATTCTTGTGGCTACGGGAATTTATTTTAGTTATTTGACTCGTTTTGTGCAGTTTAGGATGTTTTTTGAGGCTTGCAGGGTCTTAGTAGAAAAAAAAGACAAGTACAATAAGCACCATTTAACGCCGTTTCAAGCACTTATGATCTCGACTGCTTCGCGTGTTGGTATAGGCAATATCGCTGGAATTTCAGCTGCTATCGCTGCGGGCGGTCCGGGTGCTCTTTTTTGGATGTGCTTGATGGCTTTTCTAGGATCGGCTTCAGCTTTTATAGAGAGTACGTTAGCGCAAATTTATAAGACAAAAGACGTTTTTGGATTTAAAGGCGGTCCAGCTTATTACATCAAAAATGGCCTTGGCATAAAGTGGTTGGCTTCGCTTTTTGCGATAATTCTCATCATTACCTACGCATACGGCTTTAACGGACTTCAAAGCTATACCATGACATCAGCGTTTGAAATTTACTACGACAAAGCTGGTAGCAACGTTAGCTTTGCACAAAGCGGCCTACCTGTTGGCATCGGCCTTATTCTTACGGCATTTGCGGCGGTAATGTTTTTTAGCAAAAGTCACATCATCGGTAAAGTAAGCTCATACATCGTGCCGTTCATGGCACTTGCCTACATCTCGCTAGCACTTATTGCTATCGTTTTAAATTTCAAAGAAATTCCTGATGTTGTTAAGATGATTTTAGAAAATGCCTTTGATTTTAAAGCGATATTTGGCGGATTTGCCGGCAGCGTGATCGTAATAGGCATCAAAAGAGGCCTTTTTTCAAACGAAGCTGGCATGGGTTCAGCTCCAAACGCAGCAGCCGCAGCACATACTAGCCACCCAGTAAAACAAGGCCTAGTTCAAGCAATAGCAGTCTTTATAGATATGACTATATGTATAGCTTCTGGTATGATCGTGCTATTTTCACAGGCCTATCTTACGAAGCAGACTGGCTCAAGTGGCGAGGTGCTAACCGCCCTCCCACTCGTTCAAGCCGCGATGAAAGAGTATTTTGGTGAATTTGGAGTTCATTTTACCACTCTTGCAGTCGTACTTTTTGCCATCACTTCGCTTATTGGCAACTACTACTACGCTCAGGCAAATATGAAATTTTTAACCAAAAGCCACAAGCTTACGTTGCTATTTAAGATAACAGCTGTCGTTATGATATTTATTGGTGCTCAGATGAATTTAAAGCTCGCTTGGAATATCGCTGATATCACAATGGCTGCAATGGCAACTATTAATATTATCGCTATATTCTTACTTTCAAAAGTAGTGATAATAGCAGTCAAAGACTACGAAGCTCAAAGAAAGGCTGGGCAAAATCCAGAATTTGACCCAGAAGGCCTTGGCATCAAAAATACAAGTTGCTGGAATAAAAACTAAATGGAGAAGAATTTGAAAAAAGAAACAAAAATAAGTGGCAAACTACTTGATATAAACACTCATAGGCAAGTATCAAAAGTCGGCATGGGCATCGCTTTAGCCTCAGTTTGCTTAAGCGCCCTTTTTATGAAAAGAAATAAAAGCATTAAGAAATTTCACGTTGCTTCAGGCATTGCATTTACTTGTTTTGCTCTTTATCATGCTGGGCTTTATGACAATGGAATCTTTAAAAAAATGATAATAAAAGCAAAAAATGAGGTAAAAAAGGCATAAAATGATACTTAGCGACGCAGAAATTCTAAGCTATATAAACGAAGATGTACCTTACTTTGATCTTACTACGTCGCTTCAAAATATCGATAAAAATGCCTCACTTGAAATTTATTCACGTGATGAAATTTGTGTTAGCTGCGTTGATGTGGCCGCAAGTGTTGCGAGGCTACTTGGGTGCGAGAGTGAAATTTTTCTGCAAAATTCTCAAATTTGCAAGGCTGGCGATGTGATCATAAAAATTTATGGCAGCTACGAAGATGTGCATAAAGCTTGGAAACTAGCTCAAGTCGCACTAGAATATGCCAGTGCCATCGCAACTTATACAAATAAAATGGTAAATGCCACAAAGTACGTCAATGAAAAATGTGAAGTGTTGGCAACTAGAAAGAGTTTTCCGTTTGCTAAGAAATTTTGCGTAAAAGCCGTACTTGAAGGCGGTGGTGGCATCCATAGGCTTGGGCTTAGCGATAGTATTTTATTTTTTAAAAACCACATGAAAGCCTACGGTAGCTTTGATAAATTTTTATCGCATTTGCCAGAGTTTAAAGCAAAAATGGCTGAGCGAAAAGTATGCATTGAAGCTGAAAATTTAGACGAAGTAAGCAAGCTTTTAAAAGCAAATTGCGACGTCGTGCAGTGCGATAAATTTAGTCCAGAGCTCATCGAAAATGTACTCTCTTTAAGAGATGAGATTTCGCCAAATACCATTATCCTAGCAGCCGGTGGTATAAATTTATCAAATGCAAAAGATTACGCAAATGCCGATGCGATAGTAACATCAGCGATGTATTCAAAAGGCGTTGCTGATATCAGCACCAGACTTGAGATTTTATAAATTTTTACAATGACCGATACAGCAAAATATCTATCAAAGTTAAAAATTTACAGAAAATGCATTTTGGCTCTGGAATTTGAACGATATGCAACAAAAAATTAACATTTTTTATTTCAAATTTATTTCATAGCTACAAGCAAAAATATAAACTAATAAAGTTAAATTTTCTAATTTGTTTTCTCTAAAAAATAAGGACACTCATATCTTGCTTTACACCACGTGCATAAATTCAATTAAATTTTAAAATTTACAAACAAGTATATCACGCTTTTAAATTCAGTAACAAACGATAACGAGTGAGTAAAATTTAGAATTTGCCTAGAAATTTTCAAATTCCAGGCAAATTTCAGAGCAAATTTACCTAACTATATGCAAGAACTGCATATGTTTGCGGTATTGCTCGATGACGTCGTTTATCAGCGTGGCCTCGCTCCAACCAAGCACGTCGTAGTCTTGACCGCCCTCTTTTAGATATACCTCGGCTCTGTAGTAAAGATCGTCGCCCTCAAGCTCTCTAGTATAGTCCGGGCTCTGGCTTTTGGTGAGATATACGCCGTATCTAAAATCCATCTCGTCGCCAAGCCCGACGTTTAAATTTACGAAATTTTCAGCTTTTGTTACATTTGCCTCAAGGCCGTTTTTGGCAAATTCCTCTTTTAGCTCGTTAAAGGCTTTTAGCACGACTTCGTTTAGAAATTTACTGCCGTCTTTTTTGCTTGGTAGCGTGATGATCGCGCTTAGTCGCTCTTGCCAAGGCTTTGAAAGATCGCTAAGAGGCATATTATTAAAGTTATTTGTCTCTTTTTTGGTCACATCGACGCGCAAGGCTTTAAATAGCCCGTAAATGGCGCCAAGTAGCACTATGGCAAACGGCAACGCCGTAGTTATCGTAAGTGCTTGAAGTGAGCCAAGACCGCCGGCTAGCATCAAAAATGCCGCTACGACGCCCACAGTAACGCCCCAAAAGACCTTTTGCCAAACCGGCGTATCGTCCTTGCCATTTGAGCAAAGCATATTCATAACTATCGCCGCAGAGTCAGCCGAAGTGACGAAAAATATGACGATCATAAAGACAGCGATCGTGCTTAGCACGCCTGAAAAGCTAAATTTTTCTAAAAACATAAAAAGCGCCGAGGCCGAGTCAGAATTTACCGTGCTGGCAAGCTCGCTAAATCCACTTTGCACAAGCGCAATCGCCGAGTTGCCAAAAAAGCTCATCCAAGCAAAGGTAAAGCCGGTTGGCACCAAAAGCACGCCGATCACAAATTCTCTTATCGTCCTACCCTTTGAAATTTTAGCTATAAATAGTCCCACAAACGGCGACCAAGATAGCCACCAAGCCCAGTATAGCAGTGTCCAGCCGCCAAGCCAGCTCTCATTTTGCCTCTCGTAGGCGTAGAGATTAAATGTGTTTGAGATGAGCGTAGATACGTAGTCGCCGCTGTTTTGTACAAATGACTTTAGAAGCTGCGTCGTATCGCCTAAAAATAGTATCAAAAACATAAAACATATAGCTAGCGCAATGTTTGCGTTTGATAAAATTTTAATCCCCTTATCAACGCCGCTAGCCGCCGAGATGGTCGCTGCAAAACAAAGCACTATTAGAAGCGTAATATGCATGGTCGGCAGGCCAAAAACGTGCGTAAGGCCGGCATTTACCTGAAGTACGCCGTATCCTAGCGAGGTCGCCACGCCAAAAAGCGTCGCCACGACGGCAAATGTGTCGATAGCGTTGCCGATCTTGCCGTAAATTTTATCGCCGATTATCGGATAAAACGCCGATCTAAGCGTGAGCGGCAAGCCGTGTCTATACGAGAAAAAGGCGAGAATTAACGCCACGATAGCATAGACCGACCATGCGCCCATACCCCAGTGAAAGAAGGTGATATTCATTGCAAGCTTTTGCGCTGCGATAGTTTGCGCGTCGCCGAGCGGCGGATTTAGATAGTGCATGAGCGGCTCGGCCACGCCAAAAAACACAAGCCCGATGCCCATGCCGGCGGCAAAAAGCATAGAAAACCACGAGATATTTTTGTGCTCCGGCTTTACGTGATCGGCTCCGAGCTTGATCTCGCCAAGCTTGCTAAAGCCAAGGATAATGATGCTTAGAAGTATGACGGCGACGGTCAGGATGTAAAACCAGCCAAATTTGGCCGCGATGTAGTTTTGCATACCTTTAAAAAACTCATTTGAGAAATTTGGAAATATTGCTGCAAATGCCGTTATTAAAAATATGACAACAAGCGATGGGATAAATACCGAATTGTTAAATTTTGACCTTTGAAATTTGATCATTTTTCTCCTTTTTTGTAAATTTCAGCTTTATTTCAAAATAACAAAAAAGAGTAAATGGGTCAAATTTTCTCTTTAAATTTTTTATGAAATTTTAAGCTTTAACCACCAAAAATAGCCACTTTGAAATTTATCTCAAGTCTCTTTTATCTCTTTTTGGTTTTGCAAGAGTTATTAACACTATGACGACAAAAGCGATGCCAAATGTGATATACAAGATGATCTTTGGCGAGTCATACTCTATCCTCGACCTTGCGACCTCTTCGCCACTTGTCTCCACTAGTTCACCACGTTTTATTATCTCGCTGATATCTTTTGCGCTAAGCGCTTTAGACGGCCTTGTTAAAATTTCTATGACGCTAAGATCTGCCACCTCATAAACGCTATGTTTTATGCCATAAAATGGCTTTATCTTGCTAAAAAAATAGAGCTTATCGCCGTTTGCATACACCGCACCATACTCGCCATCTTTTACCAGCCCTATCTCACGCCAAGAGCTACTTGGGGCAAATTTATATAAAGAGACAGTTTGTGTCACTAAGTGCCTGCCGTGCTTTGAGCGTTGCCACTCTTCGCCTTGCTGCAAGAAATATGCCGAGCCATCATCTACAAAAACGTCAGCATAGAGCCTTTTTAGTTCGCCTTTTAGCTGGTAGTCTGAAATTTTAGCTTGTTCGTTTTTCATGCTATCCCAAAAGTAAATTCCATCTTTGCTGGCAAAAAGAGGCCAAAAAGAGTGCACGTTATCCACGCTATAAATGGCACTATAAGGCATCTGCTGAGCGCTAAATTTACGCTCATTTGCAAACGCCGCCCCACTTTTTGGTTCAAAAAGATATTCTATGTCATGCTTAGGGTCGTAACATATCTGGCGCACCTCATCTGTGTAGCTAGTATCAAGCTTATGCTTGCCCAAAAAAAGGCTTTTGCCATCTGTGTAATATCCGCTAGCAGCGCCGCTTTCTGTCGTGATGTATCTTAGCTCGCTAGGATCTGCGTCAAGCTTTTCGCCCTTGTAGTAAAGCGTGGCGCCGTCTCTTGCAAAGCCAGCGTCAAAGACAGGCTCTAAATTTGTGCTTTCAACCCTTTTTGTCCTGTAAAAATAAGGGCTATCATCGTAGCTTTTTATAAAGGTGTGAGCAAGGTTTTTCATAATGGCGCCAAATTCGCTAAATCCCGCCTCTTTCTCACTTCTAGAGCTGCAATAATAGCTTATCTTGCCATCACTTATATAACCATTGCCAAGCACTTTTGTGCTTTTTGGATCAAGACCTGGCAAAATTTCTCTAGCGCAATAGACACTGTTTTTATCAGCTCCCACATTTGAGTAGTCGTATGCGTGTTTTAGCTTTAAGACCCTAAAACTAGCCTCATCGACGCCTTTTAGCTCATACTTGCCACTACCTGAAATTTGAACGTAAATTTTACCCTCAGGTGAGCGGTAAAACTCGCTATTATCAATGTTTGCAAAGCTTCTTTGATACTCGCCCTCATGCCATAGATAAAGCATCGCCAAAACAAAAAATAGCGTCAAGATAACTAAAAAATAAACAAATCTAATAGTAATTTTTCTCATGATCTATAGTCATCTATCCTTTTTTTAAGCTCGCTTTTTTGCTTTTTGTTTTTAAAAATAGCGCCAACCACCGAGACTATAAACGCAATAGCTAAAAATATCCAGTAGGCATATTTTTGCGAATACTCATCAAAGTCGCTTATCGCATCGATCACCACCTCGCCCTCAGCTGGCACCATGGCGCCTTGATCTACCATTTTTACTATCTCATCAAGTTTTAAATTCTCAACATTTGAGTCATAAGGACGAGTGAGGATTTCAACCACGCCAAGGTCGTTTATATCATAAACGCTGCTGTTAAAATGCCATCCGTAGCCGACGTTATCAAAATAATATGTCTTATCGCCGTTTGCATAGACTGCTCCGTAGCCATCGTTTCTTACAAGGCCTATCTTTCGCCACTGCTCTTTTGTATCAAGCCTTACGATAGACGTGTGGCGCGAGCTTAGGCTGTGGTTATTTTTTGTGTTGTGCCAAATTTCATAGGTTTTTAAAAAATATGTCTTGCCATCACTTATCACCACGTCGCCATATAGCGGCGTTATCTCGCCTTTAAATGGATCATCTCCGTCCCTTACAAACTCGCCTTCATCTATGCTGTTATACCACTGCCACTTTCGCTCCCAGTGATATATACCGCCTTTACCACGAAAGAGCGCATGATAGGAGTGCTCATCCTTTAGGTTAAAAAGTGGCTCGTATGGGGCAAATTTTGGGTCAAATTCATGATCATTTGCATAGACCATGCCAGAATTTGGCTCATAAAGATAGTGAATGCGCCATATCTCGCCGATATCACGCATTTGTGGGCTAAATTTGATCCCTAGCTTTGAGCTGTCATAATAGACATTTTCCCCATCAGTCGTAAAATGCACGCTCTTTCTGCCAGATATCTGCTCGATATAACGCATTTTGCTGGCATTTGCGCCCTCTAGCTCTTTGCCCTCATGATAGACTTTTACTCCGTCGCTTGCGTAGCCAAAGCCCAAGATCGCTGCTAAATTTGCGTTATCAACCTGCCTAAATTTATAGATATGAGTTTGCGCTTTTGGTGTGTTAAACATTTTGTGCGAGAAGATGTCCCAAAACTCTCTAAGTGCGGAAATTTCGAGGTTTGTCTCGCTTACGCTATCGCAAAAATATGTAATCTTGCCGTCACCAAAATAGCCATTGCCAAGCGCTCTAACGCCATTTGGATCAAGCTCACTCATCACGAGGTTACCGCAATATACAGCCTCATCGCTAGCGCCAACGTTTCTGTTGTCGTATTTGCCGGTGTCAATGTATCTAAATTTACTGGCCCTCACGCCTATTAGCTCAAATTTACCGCCGCTTGGTACCATGGCATAGACCTTGTCATCTTCGGTGGTATAAAACACACTGCCTCTTATATCTTTAAATTTTTCTCTATCTTCATCTATATAGCCAGCGGAAATAAACATAAATATATAAATACCAAGCAAGATAAAAGCAAAAAGTAGCACTATGACAATTATTGGGTATTTTTTTATCATTTTAAACCTGCAAATGACTTCATCTTGCGATACTTTATCTTCCCTACTCCAGTGCCTCGGCGATCTCAAGCACTTCAAAGTACTCATTTTCTAGGCTTTCAAGCTGGACTTTTGCCTTTTCAAGCTCTTCATAAAGCTTAGCTAGGCCTACTTCTTGATAAATTTTTGGATCGCTTAAACCTTCATTTAGCTCAGAAATTTTTGCTTCAAGGGCCGAAATTTTATCTGGATATGTATTTAAAATTTGCATTTGTTTGTAGCTTAGCTTTATGCCGGTTTTGCTCTTTTGTTTAGCTTCGTTTTGGTTATTTACAAGCTCTTTTTCAAATTTATCAAGCTCTTTTAGCTCATCTTCAAGCTCCAAATAGACGCTATACTCTTCATGCAAGACATTTATCTTTGTGCCCTCAAATGCCCAGAGCTTATTTGCCATCTTATCGACAAAATATCTATCGTGGCTAACTAGCAAGATCGCTCCCTCAAAGCTTTGCAAGTAGTCTTCTAATATGTTGATAGTTGCGATATCAAGGTCATTTGTCGGCTCATCAAGTACTAGCACATCGTAAGTTTTAGTAAAAAGAAGTGCAAGTGCGACGCGGTTTTTCTCGCCACCACTTAAAACGCCTATCTTTTTATCCAAAAATTCCTTTGGAAAGAGGAAATTTTTAAGATAGCCATAAACATGCATATTTCGTCCACGAACTAGCACGTGATCGCCACCATTTGGGCAAAACGTCTCTATTAGGCTTTTATCATCATCAAGGACATTTCTAGCTTGATCAAAGTAGCCGATGCTCACCTCGCCTCTTTTTATCTCACCACTACTTGGTTTTTCAAGTCCTAGCAAAATTTTAAGTAGCGTGCTTTTGCCGCTACCATTTCGCCCGACTATGGCGATCCTCTCGCCTTGCAAAACTCTTGCATCAAATTTTTCAAAAAGCACCTTACCATCTATGCTTTTGCTTAAATTTTTAAACTCAAAGAGCATTTTTTTGCGGTTTTGACTCTGCGTTTGGTTGAAATTTTTACTCGCACGCTCCAGCTCAAGCCTCACACGCCTTATCACGCCTGGGTTTTTCTTAGCCTCCTCGCGCATAGCAAGCACCCGCTCTTTTCTACCCTCGTTTCGCTTTAGCCTAGCTTTCACGCCTCTTCTTAGCCACTCCTCTTCAGCCTTTAGCTGTTTTAGTAGCGTCTCATGCGACTTTGCAAGGCTTGCTAAAATTTCCTCTTTTTTGGTTAGATAGTTTGCATATCCGCCTTCGAAATTTTTTAAGCCCGCATCCTCGACCTCAACGCACCTGGTTGCCAGCGCATCGATAAAATACCTATCGTGGCTTATAAAAACTATGCTTTGATTTGAGCCCTTTAGCATATCTTCAAGAAATTTGACCATGTAAACATCAAGGTGGTTTGTCGGCTCATCAAGTAGCAGCACATCTGGCTTTTTAAGGATGAGAGCACCTAGTGCTACGCGTCTGATCTCGCCGCCACTTAGCGAGCAAATGGGTCTATTTTCATACTCTTTTAGCTTAAATTCTTGCAAAATTCTCTCAATCTTGTGCTCGATATTCCAGCCGTCCTTTGCCTCTATAAATTTTAAAAGCCTCTCTTGCTCTTTTAAAATTTCTTTGTTTTCAGGATCATTTGCTAGCAAAACGCCGCTCTTTTCATATTCGCTTATCGCGTCAAATATCTCTTTTAGCTCGTTATTTAGTGCCTGCCTTACGGTAAAAGTGGCGTTAAAATTTGGAGTTTGTGCCAGCATCTCGACGCTTATTAAGTTTTGCACTATGCGTCTACCACTATCTACTGCCACCTCGCCAGAGATGATCTTCATAAGCGTGCTCTTGCCACTGCCGTTTTTACCGATGATCGCTATTTTTTCATTTTCATTTACACTAAAATTTACAGCGTTTAAAATCTCATTTGCGCCAAATTTTTTACTTACGTCTATCAGGTCAATTAATGCCATTTTTCTCTCATTTTTTAAATTTCTTGCGATTATATCAAAAGGGAGCTAAAACCTAATTTTGGCTATAATCGCCAAAATTTTGAAATAATTAAGGAAAATTTAATGAACTTATCTATGAGAAAACTCGTAGTTCCGATATTTTTAGATATGTTTTTACACTTCATTACGCTCATCATCAACACCTACATGGTGGCAAAAGTGAGTGTGCATCTAGTTGGTGCAATGGGTGCTGGCAATCAAGTAATGGATCTTTTTATGACCATTTTTAACTTCCTAAGTATTGGCTGTTCAGTCGTCGTAGCTCAAGCACTGGGAGCTAAAAAGAACGATCTTGCTTCAAACGTCATACACGCAAGTATCACGTCAAATACGCTCTTTGGTATCTTCTCAGCTATCGTCATCTACGTCTTTGGCTATAACATCTTAAACTTACTAAATGTGCCAAAAGAGCTTATAAATGATAGCTTCTCATATCTTCATATCCTTGGCTTTGCACTGCTTTTTGATGGCATCGGTATGGTGCTAGCTGCGGTGCTTCGTGTTTATAATCTAGCAACTGCTGTTATGCTAACTTCAGTTTTAATGAACGTAATTACGATTTTAGGCAACGCTATCTCCCTTTTTGGCTGGTTTGATCTGCCAAATTTAGGTCTGCAAGGTGTAGCTATCTCGACACTTGTTGGCAGACTGGTAGGCATTTTTGTGCTAGCTTATATGCTAAGTCAAAAGGCAAAAGTTAAAATTTACTTTAAAAAGCTACTTGTCGTGCCATTTGAAATTTTAAAGAAAATTCTCTCAATCGGCCTTCCAAGTGCAGGCGAAAATTTACTCTGGATGGCGCAATACATGGTCGCTTTTGGCTTTGTGGCAAGTATGGGTGAAGCTAGCCTTAGCGTGCAGACCATTTACTTTCAGATCACGCTTCTTATCTTACTTTGTGGAGCGAGCATTAGCGTGGCCAACGAGGTCATTGTAGGACATTTAGTTGGAGCAAGCGAGTTTAATGAGGCATATACAAGGACATTTAGGGCGCTAAGACTTGGAGTTTTTATAACGCTAGTAGTCGTGCTTATAGCTTATGCGCTAAAGCATCAAATCATGGACGCACTAAATTTAAATGAAAATTTACGTGCGATCATGCTACCACTTTTTACACTTTCGATATTTCTTGAAGCGGGCAGAACCTTTAATATAGTCATCGTAAATGCCCTTCGTGCAAGCGGTGATGCAAAATTTCCTCTTGCGACTGGCCTTATCTTCATGTGGGGGCTTTCACTGCCACTTGGATATTTTTTAGGTATCTATCTTGGTTGGGGAATTATCGGCGTTTGGATAGGGTTTTGTGCTGATGAATGGCTAAGAGGCCTTGCAAATACGTGGCGCTGGAGAAGTAAAAAATGGCAAGAAAAACGCCTAGTTTAAAGCAAAAGAGCATAAATTTAGACTTTTATGGGCTAAGCGTTTTAATAAATTTTAAAACAAATGTAAAGGCTATGCGTCTAAGAGTTGGCAAGGACGCTAAGATCACGCTATCTGTGCCATTTTACAGCACACAAAAGATGGCTCTTAGCTTTCTTGAGATGCACAGAATTTGGCTTGAAAATACTTACAAAAAAGCTCTTGCAAATTTACCAAAAGATGATGAGATAAAATTTCTTGGACAAATTTATAAGATAAAATTTGATGAAAATTTTAAAGAGCCATTTTTTGATGGCGAGTTTGTCTTTACGCCAAATTTAAAAAGCCTTGAGCGTTTTAAAAAAGTAAGAGCAAAAGAGCTATTTTTAGAGCTTATAAGCCATTTTCAGCCTTTTATAAATAAGCCAATCAAGCGTATAGTCATACGAAATAGCAAGACTCGCTGGGGTAGCTGTAATCACAAAAAAGGCTACATAAACCTAAGCCTAAGACTCATAGAAAAGCCGCTCTCAGCCGTGCGCTACGTCGTTCTTCACGAACTAACACACATGCTCTATCCGCATCATCAAAAAAGTTTTTACGATTTTATAGAAAAAATCATGCCTGATTATAAAAAACAAGAGCAAATTTTAAGAGCGTAATTTATTTTCATCAAGTAAGTGTAAAAATTAATATGCTAAAATTACATGTTAATTCACAAAAAGGGAATTTCAATGAAAAAAATGATTTTTATCTCAATCTTAGCTGCTTGTGCTTTTGCAGGTAACTTTGAAGATGGCCTAAAGGCATATGGGAGCTCAAATTTCAAAGAAGCTTTAGCTAAATTTGAAGCAGGATGTGTAGAAAATGATGCGAAATCATGCGTAAAAACTGGCGCCGTTTATCAGCTAGGCAAAACAGCAACACCGGATCTAGACAAGGCTTTAGAGTACTATAATAAAGCTTGCGAAGCTGGTGAGGTTGAAGGTTGCTCGGCAGCTGGTGGACTTTATCTAAATACTGAGCCACAAAAAGCAAGAGAACTTTTTAACAAAGCTTGTGAGAAGAATGATGGATATTCTTGCGAAATGGTAGGTTCTATCTTAATAGAAGCTAAGGAATTTAAAAAAGCTTATGAATTTTTAGTAAAAGGCTGCGAATTAGGCGATAAGATGTCTTGCGAATTTGCAGGTGATCTAAGACGCTCAAAACAACTATAATTTTTAGGCTTTCGAGCCTAAAAATTTCTTAAAACAAAAAAATCCAAAAACACTTATTTTAAATAGAAATTACTCAAAGTATAAAGGTAGTCTAAAAAATTTATATTAGAAATTTAGGCAAGAATGCTCTTGCCTAAGATTAGATTATTTTTATTTGATCAAGTGGTTTGTCTTTAATGCCCCATTGAGTCATAAAAACAAATCCATAAAGCACAGCAGCTACGATATAAGCAGTGTATTCGTTTGGTATAAGATTAAATTTCACACATATATTTGGTACAAGAGCTAGTGGCACAACAGGGATCAAAAGAATACGCTCCCAGATCCTAAGCTTTGTGACATAGTAGCCTTGAAGTAAGCTTGAAAAAGCAAACATTCCCACGATCGCCATACCAAAGACAAGTAAAATTTCAAGCGGATTACTCATCCAGACTATTCCTTTTGAATCAAGCGGGTCGCCTGTATTTACGCTTTCAATTAGCATAAGTTTGTTGTTAAAGAAAAAGGCAAATGGCAAGATCGCCGTTCTTAGATCATAAAAGAATCCTTGAACACCAACTGTTATAGGATTTGCTTTGGCGATACCAGCTGCTGCATAAGCTGCGATACCAACTGGTGGCGTGTCATCAGCTAAAATTCCAAAGTAAAAGACAAAAAGATGCACAGCAATGGCTGGGATTAAAAAGCCATTTTTGTGCGCCAAAAATAAAATAACAGGTGCCACAAGGCTTGAAACTACGATGTAGTTTGCTGTCGTTGGAAGGCCCATTCCTAGTATAAGTGACATCATCGCAGTAAGAAGCAATATCATAACTATATTATCACCAGCAAGTAGCTCAACTAAATCTGAAAGCACTTGACCAAGTCCAGTTAGAGAGATAGAGCCCACGATAATACCTGCAAGTGCAGTTGCAATGGCGATCGTTGTCATGCTTTTTGCAGCTGCAACCATCGCCCAAAATATATCTTCAAAGCCTATTAACACATCATTTATTCCAACTTTTTCGCCACTTGCTAGTTTTTTAACTGGCTCTTGAAAGATCATTATTAAAAATAAAAATCCAATCGCATTAAATGCTGCAGCGATGGCTGATTCTTTTGCGATTAATAGCGTATAAAGTAAAATCAAAATTGGAGTTATATAGTGAAGTCCGCTTACAAAAATTTTAAATCTTGAGTGAAACTCGCTTTGATTTATACCTTTTAAGCCAAGCTTCACGCTCTCTAAATGAACGATAAAAAATAGCGACAAATAACAAGCAAATGCTGGGATAATCGCTGCCATCATAACATTTGTATATGTCATACCTAAAAACTCAGCGATGATAAAGGCAGCTGCGCCCATGATCGGAGGCATGAGCTGTCCATTTACGCCAGCTGCAACTTCGATGGCTCCAGCTTTTGTGCGTGAAAGACCAGCTTTTTTCATAAGTGGTATGGTAAATGTGCCAACGGTTACAACATTTGCAGTGGAGCTTCCTGAAACCATGCCAGTTAGACCACTTGCGATGACCGAGGCCTTAGCTGGACCGCCTCTATATTTTCCAAGAAGAGAGAAAGCTAAATTTATGAAATATTGCCCAGCACCTGCCCTCTCAAGCAATGAGCCAAAAAGAACAAAAAGATAGATAAAACTAACACTAACTCCGATAGGCACACCAAAGATGCCCTCAGTCGTCAAAAACATATGGCCTGCGATCTTTTCAAAGCTGGCACCTTGATGAGCGATGATGTCTGGCATATAAGGGCCAAAGTGATCATATATCAAAAACAATATACAAATAATTGGAAGTGCTGGCCCCATCACGCGCCTACCAGCCTCAAGCAAGACAATAATCGCTAAAAACGATATGACAATATCTTGCGTGATGTAGTCCCCTGTCCTATCAGCTAGTTCATAAAAATAAACCGCTGGATAAAGCACAGCAACAACGCCTACTACACAAAAGACTAGATCGTAAAATGGCAAACTAGAATGTGCCTTTTTATGAAAAGTGACTGGATAAAGCAAAAATACAAGACCAACCGCAAAGGCTAAGTGTATTGAGCGCGAAATGTTGGTATTTAGCGGAAAATAAGCTATATAAAGCTGAAAAACTGACCAAGAAAAGCATACGATCGCAATGAAATAGTTGTAAAAATTGCTATTTATCTCCCTTGTTTTTACTTCGACAAATTGTTCTTCGTTGTCTTTGACTTCGTTCATCTCTCTCCTTTAAAATTTAAATATACAAATTTAAAAGAATTTGTATATTTAAATTTTATCCAGAGGCAAAAGCCTCTGGAAATAGACTATTTTAAGATACCGGCCTCTTTAAATGCAGCCTCTGCAGCTGGGTGAAGCGGAGCTGAAAGACCTTGAACGAGATCTTCTTTTTTAACTGATTTTAGCGCTGGGTGAAGAGTTTTATACTCATCAAAGTTGTCTAAAATAGCTTTTATCACAGCTTTTACAGCCTCATCTTTCGTATCTTTACTAGTTACCAAAACAGCTTTTACGCCGATAGTATTTACATCGTGATCTACACCGTCATATGAGCCTTTTGGGATGACGCCTTTTGCAAAGTATGGCTTCTCTGCAAGAAGTTTGTCGATCTCGCTACCTTCGATGTTTAGGATATCAATAGGCAAAGATGTCGCAGCGTCAGTTATGTTTGCGGTTGGGTGGCCGACGACAAAGCTATAACCGTCTATCTTTTTATCTTTTAGTGCGTGTGGACATTCGCCAACTGTTAAAACGCCGCGGTAGCCTAGTTTTGAAACGTCAAAACCTTTTGCTTTAAAGACTTCAAGTGTGCTCACTTCGTTGCCACTGCCCGGGTTACCAACATTGTATTTTTTGCCTGCAAATGAAGAAAGATCGCTTGTAAGACCACTATCTTTTGCCACGACAAATGCAAGAAGTTCTGGATAGATAGCAACTACTGAGCGTAAATTTTCATCTTTTGCTCCGTCAAATTTGCCAGTACCGTTAAATTTATCATAGACGACGTCGCTTTGAACAAAGCCGAATGTAAGCTCTTTTTTGAGGACGTTATTTACGTTATAAACTGAGCCGCCAGTTGATTGAACTGAGCATTTTACATTAGTATTTTTGTTTGCTAAACGGCAAATCGCTCCACCTATCGGATAGTATGTGCCTGTCATGCCACCAGTACCGATACTGATAAATTCTTTTGCTGAAAGAGTTGTTGCTAAAAGCAAGCCAGCAAGTGCCAAAGAAGTAGTCTTCATCTAAGATCCTTTCAAGAAATTTAAGGCTATTTTATTCTATAAATTTAGCTTTTTACCTTATTTAATATGATATTTTCATGCCGTTTTGGCAAAGTTGCAACCATTCTACACAATCAAGACTTAAAAAAATATTTTCTTAAGATTAAATTTATATTTCTTTATCAGTCAAAATAAATTTGATAAACCGGCTATTTAAATATCATTTTTTATTGTATAATCCACCGCAGTTCTAAGTTTTAGAAAAACTGTTGCAAATTTACAACATAACCAATAGCTTTTACAAATGTTAATAACAATCAAATTTTGGAGGTTTTTATGAAAAAATCACTTATGTTGGCCGCTTCTATGCTGCTTTTATCTTTAAATTTTGCTTCTGGTGCGGATGAAAAAACGCAAGTTAGCTTTAGTGGCTCATCTACTCTAGCTCCAGTCATCGCTAAAATTTCAACCGACTTTATCGAAAAGTACGAGACTTGGGACAAAGTAGATAGCACTTTGCCAAACAAAAACATCACCATTTTCGTCTCAGCTGGTGGCTCAGGTGCTGGCGTGAAAGCTGTGCTTGATCATGTCGCTGACTTTGGCATGCTAGCTCGCGACATAAAAGATAGCGAAAAAGCAAAGATCAAGGATATGAAAGCCTATACGCTTGGTATAGACGCACTTTGCGTGGCTGTAAACCCAGAAAATGAGGTGATAAAGCTAAAGGGCGGAAATTTAAACAAAGATGAGATCGTCAAAATTTTCTCAGGCGAGTACAAAAAGTGGAGTGACCTTGACAAATCCCTACCAAATGACGAAATAGTCGTAGTTACAAGAGATCTTGGTGGCGGTGCTCACGAGGTTTTTCAAAAAAAGATCATGAAGGATGTCAAAGTTAGCAAAAACGTCATCCAGTCACCATCAATGGGCGCACTTGTTTCAAAGATCATCGAAAATAAAAACGCCGTTGGCTACGCATCTTTTGGTATCACAAACCAAAACAAAGGCAAGCTAATACCGCTAAACGTTGACGGTGTGGAGCCAACTGTTAAAAATATAGTTGATGGCAAATACTACATCTCTCGCCCGCTCGTCATCGTAAAAAGTGGCAATCTAAGCAAGAGCGAGCAAATTTTTGTTGACGTGCTAAATTCGGCCGAAGGTCAAAAGACTATCGAAAAAATGGGATTTATACCAGTAAAATAGCCAATGACAGGGCAAATTTTTAAAGGCGGGGTATATGCTTTCACACTTTTATCCGCCATGCTTTTGCTTTTACTCGTGGGGTTTTTACTGATAAATTCCACGAGCTTTTTTGCAGAAGTAAGCCTCTTTGACTTCTTACTAAATGGCGACTGGGACGTTAGCACAGAGCCTTTTAGCTTTGGACTATTTAATGTCCTAGTCGCAAATTTTGCAGTTGCGTTTTTAGCTTGCATATTTTCATTTTTTATCTCGCTTGGAGTTACTATCTTTATCTGCTTTTTTGCGAGCGCCTGGCTTAGGCACGTGCTAGACTGGATGATACGAATACTAGCTGGCATACCATCTATCATATATGGATTTTTCGCGCTTTACACGGTTGTAAAAATTTTAGAGTCAGGGCTAAAAATGTCCGCTGGCGAGTCAGTCTTGGCAGCTAGCCTCATCCTTAGCGTCATGATACTGCCCTTTTTTACCTCGCACTTGCTCCAAAGTGTTGATCTGCTAAAGCAAAATTTCAAGACAAACTCAGACGCGCTTGGCGTAAGCACGGGATATTTTATAAGAAAAGTCATTTTTAGAAAATCCATAAAAGCTAGCATTTCAGGCTTTATACTCGCATTTTCCAGAGCAGCTGGCGAGACGATGGCCGTGATGATGGTCATAGGCAACACCCCGCTTTTTCCACACCTGCTCTCAAAAGCTCAAACCATACCGTCTCTAATAGCCCTTGAAATGGGTATGAGCGAGGCTGGCAGCCTGCACTATCACGCTCTTATTGCAAGTGGATTTGTCCTGCTTGTTTTTATCTTTATGCTAAATATTTTTATCTTTAAATTTGAGAAAAGCAATGAATGTTTTTAAGGATTTTTTAGTCAAATTTTACGCTTATCTTTGCGTATTTATAGTGGTTGCGGTGATATTTTGGATATTTTATTTCATCTTTGCAAATGGCATCTCTCAGATAAATTTAGACTTTCTAACCAAAAACCCGCAAGGTTTAAATTTAGGTGAGAGCGGCGGCATAAGAGACGCCATCATAGGATCATTTTTGCTGATGACACTCTCGATGATATTTTCAGCGCTTCTTGGCGTTAGCTGCGCCATTTACAGGCAAATTTACTGCACATCCCGTATCATAAAATTTGGGCTTAAATTTATCATCCAAACGATGGCCTCGATACCTTCTATCTTGCTTGGGATGTTTGTTTATGGGCTTTTTATCGTCAGCCTTGATATCCCTAAAAGCCTGCTAACAGCTAGCATTACGCTTGCTTTGATGGTCTTTCCATTTGTTGAAGTGAGCACAGAAAAGGTGATCTCGCAGATCGATGAAAAGATGTTAAGAGATAGCTTCGCGCTTGGCGTTGATAAAAATTTCATGGCTAGAAAGCTAGTTTTGCCAACTATTAGAAAAAATATAATATCTATTTTAATACTAGCTGGCAGCTACGCCATAGGGGCAACTGCGCCACTACTTTTAACTGGGGTTGTCTTCATGGCAAAGGCAGAAGGCCTGCTCTCGCCAGTCATGGCGCTACCATTTCACCTACACATGCTCTTAAGTCAGTCAGTAGCAACGCAAAATGCCTACGCCACGGCGCTCGTGCTCATTTTTATACTGATCATTTTGCACCTGCTTTCAGCCGTAGTTTTATTTGATATAGGAGAGAAAATTGCCAGATATTTTAAACATAAAAGATCTTAGCATCTTTTACCAAAACAATGAAATTTTAAAAGATCTAAATTTAAGCGTCGCCGAAAACGAGATCATATGCCTAATGGGCAGCTCAGGATGTGGTAAATCGACTTTTCTTTCAGCGTTAAATGGCTTTTTGGAGCAAAAGGGCGGCAGATATAGCGGAGAGATACTATTTAAAGGCGAAAATATCAAAAATAAGAGCGAAATTTGGCTAAGACGAAAGCTAGCCATACTCTTTCAAGACGCCACGCTCTTTCCTTTTAGTGTAGAAAGAAATTTGACCTATGCGATGGAATTTTATGAGGGCAGTATAAAAGATAAGCAAAAAAGAGTAGAAGAGCTACTTAAAAGCGTAAATTTACTGGGCGAAATAAATGGCCTTAATATGCCAGCTAGCAAGCTTTCTGGCGGTCAAAAGCAAAGACTTTGCATCGCAAGGATGCTAACCACAAAGCCTGAAGTGCTCATGCTTGACGAGCCTTGCTCATCGCTTGATATGAAAAATGTCCTAATCATAGAGGAGCTTTTAAAAAACTTGTCGCAAAGATACACCATCATCATTACCACGCACAATGAAGAGCAGACAAAAAGGCTTGGCGGTAGGATAGTTCGCATAGTAGATAAGAAATTTACATTTTAAAAGAGCTAGAAAATTCTAGCTCTAAATTTAGTCGATAAATCTTTTTGTGATATTTGCGTAGGCATCGATCCTGCGGTCTCTTAAAAATGGCCAAATTCTGCGCACTTCTTCACTTCTTTTCATATCTATTTCAACGATCTTGCAAAGCTCATCTGTGCTATTTGCGCGGAAAAGCTGCTCGCCTTGTGGCCCAAAGACAAAACTATTTCCCCAAAATTTTATCCCATCCATCACGCCGCTATCATCTTTTTCAAAACCGACGCGATTTACTGCGACCACTGGCAGGCCATTTGCCACGCTGTGGCCTCTTTGCACTGCCACCCACGCTTCAAGCTGTCTTGATTTTTCATCGTCGCTATCGCCCTCAAACCAGCCAATAGCCGTTGGATAGATGAGAATTTTCGCCCCTTTTAGCGCCATCAGCCTTGCTGCCTCTGGATACCACTGATCCCAGCAAACCAAAACACCAAGCTTGCCAAGGCTAGTTTCAATAGGCTCAAAGCCAATGTCGCCAGGCGTGAAGTAAAATTTCTCGTAAAATCCTGGATCATCAGGGATGTGCATTTTTCTGTATTTGCCAGCCACACTGCCGTCACGCTCGAAGACAAAGGCGGTGTTGTGATAAAGTCCGTCAGCCCTCTTTTCAAAGAGCGAAGTGACTAAAACCACGCCATTTTCTTTTGCTACCCTGCCCCAAAAAGCGACGTCCTCTTGCCAGTCGTTTGCGTGATCAAAGAAATTTGTATCCTCGCTTTGGCAAAAGTATTGCGTCTGGTGAAGCTCTTGACAGACGACTAGATCGGCACCGCCTTTTTTTGCCTCGGCGATTAACTCAAGCGTCTTTGCGATGGTTGCCTCTTTTGTGCCTTTAAATTCTTGTTGAAGTAGTGCTACTTTCATCTCATTTCCCTTCTTTGTCGTTGTATGGGTCTAAATGTGTGGTTATCTGCCACGAATAATCCCTAAATTTCTCTCTTATCTCAGCTTCAAGCGAGTCGGCCACCTCGTGCGCGTCGTAAAGCGAGATATCTTTGTCAAAAACTAAATGCAGCGTTAAAAATATGGTATTTGCGCTCTGTCTTGTATTTAGGTAGTGAAAGTCTGAAACTCTCTTCTTTGCCTTTATCATCTTGATGATCTCAGCTGTGACCTCAGGGCTTGCTGCGTGATCTAGCAAGATACCAAAGGCGTCTTTACCTAAATTTATCGCACTTTGAGCGATGTAGCCGCTTATCACGATACCAAAGATCGCATCTATCATCACAAAGCCGCTAAATTTAATGATAAGTAGCGAGATGATGACTGCTAGGTTGCTAAAAAGGTCGATCTTATAGTGCAGTGCGTCTGCTTTTATGATAAGGTTTCCGCTTTTTTTAGAAATTTGGTTTAAAAATAGCACCAAACATAACGTCACAACTACCGAAAATACCATCACACCAAGGCTTAAATCAAGGTCTATCTTTAAATTTGGCTCACTAAATTTTTTAATACTCTCATAAAAAATATATCCAGCAGCCACGACGATGATGACACACTCAAATAGCGCTGCCAAGGCCTCTAGCTTTGTGTAGCCAAAGTTAAATCTCTCATCGGCTTGCTTTCTTGACTTTCTAAGCGCAAATAAATTTAAAAGCGAAACGATAAAATCAAGCATCGAGTCAATCGCCGAGCCAAGTACAGCGACTGAGCCGCTAAAAAGTCCAGCTGCAAATTTCACAAGTGCGAGCAAAAAGGCGCAAGCTCCAGCTGCGATAACGGCCTTATTTTCGCCCTGCGTGCACTCCTGCTTATTTATGCGGTTAAACTCATAATCAAACGGACTTGACAAGACTAAGACCTTTTGTATCTATTTTGGCTTGAGCAGTGAAGCGAGCCATTTTGACGGACAAAAACTAGCGAATTTACACCGATGATCTTTCTATCTGGCAGTGCCTTGGCTAGTAAATTTAGCACCTTTTCATCGTTTTTGTCGTTATATGTTGGCACGATCAGTGCGCCATTTATAAAGATGAAGTTCGCATATGTGCAGCCAAGCCTTTTGTCATCATAAAATTTAGGCTTAGGAAGCGGCAGAGCAAGTAGCTTAAAGCCAGTTTTTTTAAGCTCATCCTCCATCCTTTTTAGCTCATCAAAGTGCTCATCGCTCTTGTCATCGCAAGCTGCGTAAGCGATAGTATCAGGTGTAATAAAACGCGCTAAAGTATCGATGTGACTATCTGTGTCATCGCCTCTTATAAAACCATTTTCAAGCCAAATGATACGCTTTAAGCCAAACAAACTCTTTAGCTTCTCCTCGATCTGCTCTTTGCTAAGTGCCTTGTTTCTATTTTCATTTAGTAAGCATTTTGAGGTGGTTAAAAGTACGCCATCTCCGTTAAATTCAACACTTCCACCCTCTAGTATCATATCAACTGGCTCAAGCTTGGTCTTATAAATTTTAGCTAGTGCTAAATTTATCGCATCATCTTTTGAGCTCTTAAATTTACCACCCCAAGCATTAAATTTAAAGTCGTAACTTTTTACACCGTCTTCAGTGCAAACGTCGATCATGCCGTAGTCTCTGATCCAAGTATCATCAGTTTCAAGCTTTACAAACTCAATATTTTTAAATTTCTTAAATCTAGCAAAATTTGCCTCATCAGGGCAGATGAGCACCACTTTTTCATAGGGCGTAACCGCAGCCACAAGCTCCTCATAACTAGCTAAAATTTCCTCCAAATAAGGTGCCCAGTCGCTCTTACTATGTGGCAGCGATAAAAACAAAAGCTCCTGCTCTTCCCACTCTGCGTAAGCTCTCACACTCTCTCCTTATAAATTTTATAAATTCCATAAATCGTAATGAATATCCAAAAAACCTCTATCAAAAATGAGCCAAGGTTAAAATGCACAAAAAGCGAGATGATAAGTAGCACCGCACCTACTAAATTTATTATCTGATAGGCTAGATCGCGGCTATTTAGGCGGCCGATCTGAAGTAAAAAGTAGCCCATCACGATGCAAATCATCCCTAAAAAGCCGATGATCTGAAAAAGATCGATCAAATTTTATCCTTTTTGCAAGCTTAAATTTAAAGCAAGATCATATCTAATTAGTTTTAAATTTATGATTATAAGATAAAATAACTCCATTTTTCAGATTGGATTAAAGTTTTATGGATTTTGAGTTTATTGAGAAATTTTATCCGCTTTATGTTAAGGCCGGAGTGCTTACCTGTGAGATCGCCTTTTTAGGGATCATTTTTTCTATTTTAATCGGTATTTTTTGTATGGCCGTGAAATTTTACAAGCTAAAATTTCTATCAAAAGTGATTGACTGCTACGTCGAACTCTCAAGAAATACACCACTTCTTATACAGCTTTTCTTTTTATACTACGGCTTGCCAAAGCTTGGAGTATCGATGAGCGGCTTTACCTGTGCGGTCGCGGGACTTAGCTTTCTTGGTGGTAGCTATATGAGTGAGAGCTTTAGGCTTGGCTTTGAGGCAGTTAGAAAGTCGCAGATAGAAGCAGGACTTAGCATCGCACTTAGTAAAAACCAGCTTCTAAGATATGTCATCTTGCCTCAAGCCTTTAGCGTAGCGGTACCAAGCATTAGTGCAAATATTATCTTTTTACTAAAAGAGACAAGTATCGTTAGTATCGTAGCCCTTGCTGATCTAGTTTATGTCGCAAAGGATCTCATTGGGCTTTACTACAAGACAGATGAGTCGCTATTTATGCTGGTAGTGAGCTACCTCATCATCATCTTGCCAGTCTCGCTAGTGCTTAGCTATATCGAAAAAAGGGTGAGAAATGCAAGGAGTTAGCATATTATTTGATACGCAAAATTTACTAAGGCTCTTTGAAGGTCTAGTCGTTAGCACAGAAATTTCATTTATCTCTATCTTTATCTCTATAATCGGTGGCTTAGTGCTTGGCGTGCTTATGAGCATGAAAAACAAATTTATCTATTTTATTTTAAAAATTTGCCTAGAAATCGTTCGCATAATGCCTCAGATCGTTTGGCTATTTTTATTTTATTTTGGCGTTAGCAAGGCTTTTGGACTGCATATCTCGGCATTTACCGCCTCGCTCATCGTCTTTAGCCTTTGGGGTGTTTTTGAGATGATGGACATCGTGCGTGGCGCAATAACATCAATACCAAAACATCAATTTGAATCAGCCGCCTCACTTGGACTTAGTAAATTTCAAATTTACTCTCACGTCATCATCCCACTAGCCACGAGAAGGCTAGTGCCTGGGGCTGTAAATTTACTAAGTCGTATGATAAAAACGACCTCTATCGTCGTGCTAATCGGCGTTGTGGAGGTAGTCAAAGTCGGTCAGCAGATCATCGAGCGAAATGTATTTACAAATCCTATGGCACCATTTTGGATATACACGCTCATATTCTTTTTATATTTTGTGATCTGCTATCCAGTCTCAAAACTATCAAAAAAACTAGAAGAAAAATGGAGCTAAAATGAGCGAAAACATATTAGAACTTAAAAAAATAAACAAATTTTATGGAGAGCTTCACGCCTTAAAGGATATAAATTTAGAGGTAAAAAGCGGTGAAGTGGTCGTGCTTCTTGGCCCATCAGGCTGTGGCAAAAGCACAACTCTTAGATGTATAAACGGCCTTGAGAGCATCGCTAGCGGTGAGATAATAATCGATGGTGAAGTGATTGATGCTAAATTTAATGATTGGCAAAGGATCCGCCAAAAAGTCGGCATGGTCTTTCAAAGCTACGAGCTCTTTGATCATATGAATGTCATAGACAACGTCCTTCTTGGGCCTTTAAAGGTGCAAAAAAGAGATAGGGCCGAGGCTGAAAAAACCGCTGATATGTGGTTAAGCAAGGTTGGACTGCTTGATAAGAAATTTGCCTATCCAAAGGAGCTAAGCGGCGGTCAAAAGCAGCGCATAGCAATAGTAAGAAGCCTTTGTTTAAACCCTGAAATTATGCTATTTGACGAGGTTACGGCTGCGCTTGATCCAGAGATCGTTAGAGAAGTGCTTGATGTTATACTAAATTTAGCCAAAGATGGAATGACGATGCTAATAGTTACACATGAAATGAGCTTTGCAAGGGCGGTTGCAAACAAGATCGTATTTATGGACAATGGAGCGATCGTGGAGATCAGCGAGCCGGAGGAATTTTTTACCAACCCAAAGAGCGACCGCGCAAAGAAATTTCTAAATTTATTCTCGTTTTAGAAAAAATAAGAGATAATTTGCCGTTTTTTCAAAATGCGTTTAGGGCGAAAATTTAACGCTCTTATTTATTTAACTTTTTTACAAGGAGAAAGAGTGAGAAAATTTAAATTTTTCTTATTAGCATTAATCGCTACCGTCTTTCTAACGGGTTGTGGTAATGACAAAGGTGCCGACACGGCAAAAGCTGCTTCAAATGAAGCTGATGCGATCGCAAAGATCAAAGAGCGCGGATATGTAAGAATTGGCGTTTTCAGCGACAAACCACCATTTGGCTATGTCGATAAAGACAGCAAAAACCAAGGCTATGATATTTACTTTGCAAAACGTATCGCAAAAGATCTACTAGGCGATGAGAGCAAGGTAAAATTTGAGCTAGTAGAGGCTGCTGGTAGAGTTGAAGTTTTAGTAGCTGATAAAGTAGATATCACGCTTGCAAATTTTACAAAAACACCTGAGCGCGCACAAGTTGTTGATTTTGCGCTTCCATACATGAAGGTTTCACTTGGCATCGTAAGCCCTGAAGGTGCAGTGATAAAGAGCATCGATGAGCTAAAAGACAAAACCTTAATCGTAAATAAGGGCACAACCGCAGACGCGTTTTTTACAAAAAATTATCCTGACATTAAGCTTGCAAAATACGACCAAAATACTGAAACATTTGCAGCTTTGGTTGATAAAAGAGGTGCTGCACTAGCACATGATAATGCCCTACTTTTTGCCTGGGCGAAAGAGACTCCAGGCTTTGTTGTAGGCGTTGAAGCACTTGGTGATGTGGACGTGATAGCACCAGCTGTTAAAAAAGGTAACAAAGTTTTACTTGACTGGCTAAATAATGAGATCATTGAGCTTGGAAAAGAAAATTTCTTCCACAAAGACTATGATGCTACACTAAAACCGATCTACGGCGATAGTGTAAATCCAGAATCACTTGTCGTTGAAGGCGGCAAACTCTAAAAATTTAATGGCGTAAATCTTTACGCCATCTCTCTATCTTTTAAATTTAACGAATATGTTCGTAGGCTTTCTCAGTAGGTGATATTGTCATAAAATACATAAACTTGCATATCTGACTGAGCAGTAAGCTAGTAGATGGACCCTTGCTATAGATAGACTACTTGCGGATTTAAATTGCATTATCCACATGAAGGTTCAAAAAAGCTAAGGCGCATGTATTTTATAAATTTAAATTCTAGATGATATGTATATAGAGCCCACAAAAAAAGAAACCCACGAAAGCTAGGCAAGAAAGATAAATCTTAGTTTTTGAATGTCTAAATAAAATTTTAAAAGCATTTTGGAGTAAATTTAGCCCAAAATGCTCATTGTAAGCTACATTAAGCTCTTTAGTAAATTTGTCACTTTTTGCTCGATCTCTGCAAGAAATTCCTTGCTCTTTGCCTCAAATCTAGTGACGATAACTGGCGTTGTATTTGACGCACGCACAAGCGCCCAGCCATTTTCAAACTGAATCCTAATGCCATCAATATCAATGATATTTTTTATCTTTGGTAGATCGCAACTCTCGTTTTTCACGCACTCTTTTAACTTAGCAACTATCTTAAATTTAGCCTCATCAGTCGTCTTTATCTTGATCTCATCGGTGCTAAAGACAAGTGGCATCTTATCAAGCTCGCCGTCAAGGTCAAAGCCTTTATGAACTAGCTCAAGCACCCTCATCATCGCATAAAGCGCATCATCAAAGCCAAAATAGCGCTCTTTAAAGAAGATATGACCACTTACTTCGGCTGCGAGATCGACATTTAGCTCTTTCATCATCTTTTTTATATTGCTGTGCCCAGTTTTCCCCATAAAAACTTCGCCGATCTTGGCGATCTCATCATACATATTTTGCGAGCATTTTACCTCGCCAAGCACCTTTGGATGATCCATATTTAGAGCATAAAGATATGCTAGTTCATCGCCTTTTATATCTCTTTTTGGCGTTATAACCGCGATCCTGTCGCCATCTCCGTCAAAGCCAAATCCAAGGTCAAATTCCTTCTTTTTAATGAGTGAAAATATCTCTTTTAAATTCTCTTTTTCGCTTGGGTCTGGGTGGTGATTTGGGAAATTTCCGTCTGGATCTTCATATAAAATTTTCGCATTTAGTCCAAGTGCCTTGACGATAGGCACCAAACTCACGCCAACAGCGCCATTTGCACAGTCGATGATAAAAGGCTTTTTGAAATTTTTAAGCTCACTAAATTCTTTTACAAAAAACTCAACATATTTTTCTAAGATGTTAAATTTCTCGCAACTCTCATCGTCTATGATCTGCTCACCAGAGGCGATTATCTCATTAACTTTATCTTTTAAAATTTGCAGATCTTTACCAAAAAAACTATCTTTTTTGATAGTGATCTTAAAGCCATTATACTCTTTTGGGTTATGAGAGCCCGTGATCATGATATTTGCGTCGAAATAATCAGCATAAACGCTAAAGTAGCCAACAGGAGTTGGAAGTAAGCCGATGTTGTAAATTTTAAAGCCACCAGCCTTATTTAGACCGCTTAGTAGATACCTAAAAAGCATGCTAGCACTAAGCCTTGCGTCAAAGCCAACGCTTAAAGTTTTTACGCCAAATTCGTTAAATTTCTTACCCAAAGCAAGCCCTATAGCCTTGACGCTGTCCTCTGTCAAGTCTTTTTCAAAAATGCCACGGATATCGTATTCTCTAAAAATTTCATCATATTTCATTATAAATTCTCCCTAAAAGAATGCAAAAATGATACAAGAATAAATTTAAAAAGGAGTAAATAATTTTATAAATTTTGTGAGGTTAAATTTAAATATAAATTCGAGCTAGAAAGCTCTAGCTCGAAAAGGGCTGCTACATCATACCGCCCATACCACCCATTCCGCCCATGTCAGGCATTGCAGGCATTGCTTTTTCTTCTTTTATCTCGCTGATAGTTGCCTCAGTCGTTAGTAGTAAGCTAGCCACGCTAACAGCGTTTTGAAGCGCGACTCTCTCAACTTTAACTGGATCGATGATACCGGCTTCAAACATGTTTACATATTCGCCAGTTGCAGCATTAAAGCCAAAATTTGCATCTTTGCTTGTCTCAACTGCATTTGCTACAACGCCTGCGTCAAAGCCAGCGTTCTCAGCGATTTGGCGAAGTGGAGCACGAAGCGCTCTTCTAACGATCTCAGCGCCAATTGCCTCATCACCTTGTAAATTTAGATTTACACTCTTTGAAGCAAGGATAAGAGCTGAACCGCCACCTACTACGATACCCTCTTCAACAGCTGCACGAGTAGCGCTTAGAGCATCATCAACGCGGTCTTTTTTCTCTTTCATCTCAGTCTCAGTCGCAGCACCTACTTTGATAACTGCCACGCCACCACTTAGTTTTGCAAGGCGCTCTTGTAGTTTTTCTTTGTCGTAGTCGCTTGTTGTTTCTGCGATTTGTGCTTTGATCTGAGTTATTCTAGCGTCGATCGCTGACTTCTCGCCTGCACCATTTACGATAGTTGTGTTGTCTTTGTCGATAACTACGCTTGAAGCTTGTCCAAGGTCGTTTATAGTAGCACTCTCAAGTGTTCTGCCTAGCTCTTCGCTGATGACTTCGCCACCTGTTAAGATAGCGATATCTTCAAGCATAGCTTTTCTTCTATCGCCAAAGCCAGGAGCTTTAACAGCTGAGATGTTTAGCACGCCACGAAGTTTATTTACAACAAGCGTTGCAAGTGCCTCGCCTTCGATATCTTCAGCGATGATTAGAAGTGGTTTGCCACTCTTTTGTACTTGCTCAAGCACTGGAAGCAGGTCTTTTAAATTTGTGATCTTCTTGTCAAATAGTAATATAAATGGATTGCTTAGCTCAACTTGCATCTTTTCAGGGTTTGTGATGAAGTATGGGCTTAGATATCCGCGGTCAAACTGCATACCCTCAACAACGCTTAGCTCGTCTTGGATAGACTTTGCCTCTTCTACTGTTATGACGCCATCTTTGCCAACTTTTTCCATCGCATCAGCGATAAGTTTGCCGATGCTCTCATCTGAGTTTGCAGAGATAGTAGCGATCTGAGCGATCTCTTTTGAGCCAGAAACTTTTTTAGAGATGTTTTTTAGTGCATCTATAAGAGCTGCTACTTCTTTATCCATACCACGTTTTACTTCGATAGGATTTGCGCCAGCAGTTACGTTTCTAAGACCCTCTTTAAATATCGCGTGAGCTAGCACGGTTGCTGTTGTAGTGCCGTCACCTGCTTGGTCGTTTGTCTTGCTTGCTACTTCTCTAACTAGGCTTGCACCCATGTTTTCGATAGTATCTTTTAGTTCAACCTCTTTAGCCACGCTAACGCCGTCTTTTGTGATGTTTGGAGCGCCAAAGCTCTTTTGGATAAGGACGTTTCTACCTCTTGGTCCCATTGTTACTTTTACAGCGTCATTTAGTTTTTTTACGCCCTCGTATAGGCGGTTTCTTGCATCATCAGAGTAAAAAATTTCTTTTGCCATTGTTTTTCCTTTTTAAATTATTTAATCACGCCTAAAACATCATCAATGTTTAAAACAAGATATGTTTTATCATCTAAATTTATCTCAGTGCCACCGTATTTTGCAAATACAACTTTATCACCAACTTTTACGCCCTCTACTTCAGCACCGACTGCTTTTACCTCACCGCTTAAAGGTTTTTCTTTTGCGTTATCAGGTATAATAATGCCCGAAGCTGTGGTCTTTGTCTCCTCTACGCGTTCGACTAGAACACGCTTGCCTAATGGTTGAAAGTTCATTGTTCATCCTTTTAGTTTAATTGTCTTTTTTAGCACTCTTTATTTTTGAGTGATGAGATCCTAGCACTTTTTTCTAAAAAAGTCAATAATTTATAGTTAAATTTTATTAAAACTTTAGTCACTTACACTAAAGTTTTATGATATGTAAAACTAATATAAAGGAAATTTATGAAAAACATAACCTACATAGTAGCGGCTTTGGCGCTGATAATCCTTTGCATCTTTAGCTTTATCTTTAGCTCTTTTGGTAATAAATTTATAGCCAGTAAAATAGAAAAAGAGGCGCTAGCTCATGGTATCGATGTCAAATTTAAAGACTTTAACCTTGGGCTTAGCACGCTAAATTTAGAAGCGACCGTGATGAATGCCATAAATTTAAAGGCGAATGGCAACCTTTCTTTGCTTGCTCAAAGCATGAATTTAAACATAGATATCAACGCCGACAAGGCAAAGGCTAGCAAGCTTGGATTAAAAAAAGATGTCGTGCTTAAAGCAAACGCAGCTGGTAAATTTAGCGACTTTAAGCTAGTGGCAACTGGCATGGCACTTGGCTCAAACATAAATTTAAACGCAATTTTAAAAGACCATCTGCCAAAAGCTCTAAATCTTGATGCTAAAAATATCGAGCTTTCTGAGATATCAGCCCTTACACAAAAACCAAATTTAGCTAGTGGCAAGCTTGATCTAACGAGCAACATGCAGGGGGTTGATGAGAAAAATGAGCCCATCATTAACGCTCAAATTTTAGCAAGCAATGCAGCGATAAACAAAGAAATTCTTAAAAACGAATTTGGGCTAAATTTAGCAAAAGATATAAACTTTAAAGGCGGAGTAAATGCTAAATTTGCAAATGAAAAAGTGAGCGCAAAAACCCTTATCATTGCGCCTGAAGCCACTTTAAAAGCAAATGAGACGACTTATGATCTAGCTAGCAAAAATTTAAAGAGCGACTTTTTGCTAAACGTGCCTGATCTTGCCCTTTTTGGTAAGCTTTTTGGGCAACAGCTAAGTGGCGCCGTGGATGCAAACGGCGAAATTACGATGCAAGAAAACACCCTTAAAAACCTAAAGGCTGAGATAAACGGCCTTGGCGGCAAGATAAATGCAAATTTTGATAGCAAAAACTTAGTCCTAAATGCAACCAACATAAAGCTAAAAGAGCTTCTAGCACTTGCCTTGCAGCCTAGCTACGCAGACGGAGAGATAAATTTAAACGCAAATTTTAGCGGCTTTGACGAGCTAAAAAAGCTTGCAGGCGAGGCTAAATTTGAGATAAAAAACGGCCTTATAGATAAAGGGCTTGCAAAGCTTAAAAACGCAGCTAAATTTGAGTTAAAAGGTGGCGCCACAGCAAAAGGTGAGCTTGTAAATTTTGACGGAAACGTGCTTAGCGACCTTGGCGAACTAAAGGATATAAAGGGCGTTTTTGACCTAAAAAACAGCCAAATTTTTAGCAAATTTGCCCTGCTCATTAGCGACCCTGAGAAATTTAAAGCGGTTAGTGGCTTTGAGGTAGGCTCAAAGATGGCGCTTGCTGGCGATGTGAAGCTCAAAGATAGCAATATAGATGAGCTAAATTTAGGCGGCGATGCCTTTGCTGGCAAGCTAAACGCCACCATAAAAAATGAAAATCTCGATCTTAGTCTAAAAGAGGCGCAGCTAGGAGAGATCTTGGCACTTAGCGGCAACGACAGGCTGGCAAACGCTAAGACAAATGTCCAGGCAAAGGGACAAAATATCTTTAGCAAAAGTCCAAGCGTCACTGCAACGATCACTTTAAATGATGGCAAATTTAACGCCGCAGCGCTTAGCAAAATGCTTGATAAAAAATTCCCTGAAAACGAGAAATTTAGCTCAAATTTGAGCTTAGACTATAAAGGCGACGTAGCAAAATTTAGTGGCGACTTTCTTAGCTCACTAGCTGATATAAAGGGCATAGATGGCAGCTTTGACGTGGGCAAAAGCACGCTAAGCTTAAAGCTTCAAGCGGTAGTTTCAGAGCTAAATAAGCTTGCGTTTTTAGCTGGCCGCGAGCTTCACGGTAAATTTACAGCCCTCGTAACGGCAGAGGGCAAAGTGGATGATCTAAGCGTAAAAGCTACCTCAGATGATCTATTTAAGGGTAAACTCGAGGCAAACTACAAAGGCGGCGCGCTTGATGCGGCGCTAAAAAACTTTGAGGTTAAAGGGCTAACGCAGACTTTGGGACTAGAGCATCTTTATGACGGCAACGGCGATGCTAAATTTGACTACGAAACAAAGCAAAAGCTCGGCAAATTTGACATCTTACTAAAAGAGGGTCACCTAGCCAGTACAAATCTCACAAACAGCATCAAAACCTTCACCAGCAAGGACATCACAAAAGAGATTTACAAAGACGGCAAAATTTATGGCGATATAAAAGGCGATAATCTAGTTTTTAACGTAAATTTAAGCTCACCAAAAAGCGACATAAAGGTTGCGGGCGGTACTTATAACACCGCCACAAAAATACTTAACGCGCCACTTGTTTGCAGGCTAGAAAAGACCGATCTAAACGTGCAAATTTCAGGCACGACAGATAAGCTAAAATACGACGTCAGATCACAATATCTCGAAAATAAGGTCAAAAAAGAGATAGGTAGATTTTTAGACAAAAAGCTTGGCAAAGATGATGACGCAAGCGGCGAAAAGCAAAATTTAAAGGGGCTTTTAAAAGGGCTATTTTAGATGAAAAAGGCGAAAAATTTAAAGTATCTAATGGGGCTTGGGCACTTTTGTAGCGACATAAACCAAAGCGCGCTTGATGCGATGCTGCCTTTTTTCATCGCAAGCTACCACTACGACTATACCACGGCCGCCTCGCTCGTGACCGCCACAAATTGCTCATCCAACCACTTATCGGCCGCCTAAGAGACAAAAAGAGCTGCCATACATCATCCCGCTTGGGCTATTACTTGTGAGTGGTGGCATGAGCCTCACTGGCTTTGTGACAAACTACTACATCATCTTGGTTTGCGTGATGATAAGCGGTATCGGCGCCGCACTCTTTCACCCAAGTGCCGCAAGGATCGTAAACTACGTCTCAAACGCCAAAAATAGAGCCAAAAGTATAAGTATATTTTCTTTTGGATTTGCAGTTGGGCCCATTTTAGTCGCCGTTTTTGTGGGAAATTTTGGCCTAAAAGGGACGCTAGTCTTTATAGCCAAATCAAATCGGCCTAGCCTCCGGCGTAATGCTTGGCCTTAGTATAACGATGGTAGCATATTCGCAACGGTCATCGGCAAGATCGCTGACATCTTTAGCCTTATACACTCATTTTACTTTGTCGCAGCAGTATCGCTTATATGCGCGGTTTCTAGCTACTTTTTAAGGCCAGTCACGAGATAAATAAATACCAAATTAAAATAAATTAACCTGATTTAAAATATTTAAATATTTTTAAACCAATTACAATAAAATAACTAATTTAATTTAAGGAGTAAATTTGGAACCGTTACAACAAGAAAAAAAATATATGTTAAAAAGTGCCAGAGAGTTGGGGATTATATCTTGTATTGTGGCGATATTTAAGTATCTAGTTTTCGTTTCAGGGCTTTACAAAACCCTTGATCGTGATTTCAGTCTTATCCTCAAAGCATGCTGCGACTCTATCAGTTGGCTACTTTTATTTTTTGCTATTTCATTGATATGCTCTATTTATAATTCCTCAAAACTAAGAACATATTTTAAAATTTTTACTATTTTCATTTTGATATATGTCATTTTAACTCTTTTGACTTTTAAAATTGTTATGTATCTAGGAGAAAGAAATTTTAACTATGATGATTTTATCTTTACGATATTGAATCATTTTTATAACGACGAAGAGATCATGTATAATCATGACCTGTTTAAACAGCTATTTATTTATCGTAGCTATTTATTGAGAGTATTATTTGTAACAGCATCACTATTTTTATTTATATCTATCGCAAAATTAGGAAAAATAACAAAAGAAAAAATGTTTTGGGCTTATGCGTTATTTGGCGCATCTCACATAGCAAGCTACTTTATTAAAATTGATCACAAAATTTATAATTATATTGATATTGGAGCTTTCTTTCTTGCTTTAATCGCATGGTGGCGACTAAAGACACAAGTAAGTAGTAACGAAATTCAAGTAATTAGCGAAAATGGGATTTTAAATGTGACTACTATCAAATCTCCAAGCCAATTAGCCGTGAAAGCCTGTTTAGTTGGCCTTGTCGCAACATTTTTTTACTATATATTTTTTGAATATTTGTTAGCACATCAAGAAAGAATGTCACTTCGACCAATAATATTTATAAAGCCTCTTGCTTACGCGGTAGTATTAGTGGCTATTTACTCTGCCGTTAAACAGATAGCACATACGTTAAATGAGATAAGACTACATACAAATTTCTTATTTTTCTCTATCCTTTTTGTGATATTTACAATAGCAAAAGCAACAACTGACTACATGTATATATATGCTTACGATTATACTTTTTTTAATATCTTTGGTACGCACAATGCCTCAATTAAATCTTTAGTTTCTAGTGCCAATACAATCTTATACATTGGAGTATTTGCTCATTTGTTAGCTACAGTATTTTTATTTTTATTTACAACAAGATTAGTGAGCGCAACTAAAAGTAGGCTATTTTGGATAAATTTTATATTGTTTGTGGTAAGTTCGGCCATACTTTTAGCAATACTGTTTCCGGGTAAGCCAGACTTTATAGGTCTTTTAACCAAAAACATAGACCTTTTTAATATGGCAGAGTTTTTCTTTTTATTAATTGCTTGGTATAGCGTGAAAAAAGACACAAGAGAGCAGGATAGATCATAAAACGGCATCTGGCGATAAATTTATAATTTAAACAGCTAAAGACAAGATGATTTTTGTCTTTAACTTCGCTATGAGGAGACGAGGCAAAATTTTACGATACGAATAGGCTCAAAAGGGTAGTATTTTGTGATAGATTTAAATGTTGCGCGGTTAAAATTTGCGCAGACTAGACACATAAAAATTTAAATTTTGGCTACTGAATCATCAAGGCAAAGTATATTGTAAAGATTTTAAATATTACGAAGTAATTTTCGACCGAAGATAGAACATATAAGTTCAGCTCGTAAAATTTAAGACGCCAAGACAAGAAATTTTTGTTTTGTTTAGTAATTTTAAAACCCCAAGAGGTAGTATTTTTTGCTTGCTTCGCCTTGCTTGCAACGAGACTTCGCTACGAGGAGATGAGGCGAAATTTTACGATACAAAGGAGCATACATATAGTATGTGACTGAAGTAGAGTGAAATTTAAACGACGTATAGCAGAAAAAGACAAATCGCCAAATACAAGATTTTTTTGTTTTAGACAAGGCGGATGAACAAAAACGAGGGAGCGTATATATGATACGTGACCGAAGTTTGAAGCGATATCCAACGCAGTATAAAACAAAAAGGGCTTGTCTTTTTTATAGTTTTCTCATCTTCGCTATTTCGTCACGCAACGCCGCTGCCTTCTCAAACTCAAGCTGCGCCGCCGCTTCAAGCATCTGCTTTCTTAGCTCTTTTACTATCGCAGCTCGCTCGCTTGCTGGCATCTTTTCTAAATTCTTGCCACGTTTATAAATTTCACCATCATCTTCGACATGCAGGCTCTCTTCGATATTCCTGCTTGCAGAGTGTGGCGTGATGCCATGAGCTTTGTTGTACTCATCTTGAAATTTACGCCTAGCCGTTGTCGTATCGATTGCCTCTTTCATCGAGTGCGTGATCTTTTTGGCAAACATTAACACCTTGCCGTTTACATTTCTAGCTGCGCGCCCCATCGTCTGTATAAGGCTCGTTGTCGAGCGCAAAAAGCCCTCTTTATCGGCGTCCATGATCGCTATCAGGCTCACTTCAGGCAGGTCCAGCCCTTCACGGAGCAAATTTATGCCTATTAGCATGTCAAATTCGCCACTTCTAAGCCCTCTAATGATCTCATTTCGCTCGATCGCGTCGATGTCTGAGTGCATATACTTGACCTTTATGCCAAGCTCGATGTAGTAGCGGCTTAGCTCCTCGGCCATCTTTTTAGTTAGCACCGTAACTAGCACGCGCTCACCTCTTGCGATCACCGCCTTTGCCTCGTCAAATAGCGCTTCAACTTGGTTGTCACTATCTTTTATCTCGATAAGCGGATCAAGCAGTCCAGTAGGTCGCAAAATCTGCTCATATACGTGCCCCTGGCTGATACCAAGCTCGTACTCGTTTGGCGTAGCTGAGACAAAGACAAATTTCGCCTTTTTGCTTATAAACTCATCAAATTTAAGCGGCCTGTTATCAAGCGCTGATGGCAAGCGAAATCCATACTCCACAAGCACCTCTTTACGGCTCCTATCACCCGCGTACATGCCTCTAAACTGCGGCAAACTCACGTGGCTCTCATCAACGATGACCAGATAGTCTTTGCCGCTTATCTCAAAGTAGTCAAACATCGAGTATGGCGTCTCTCCGGGTTTTTGTCCGGTTAGGTGGCGCGCGTAGTTTTCGATACCTTTGCACATACCAGTGCTTGCCATCATCTCGAGGTCAAACTCCACCCTCTGCTTTAGCCTCTGCGCCTCGACTAGCTTGCCCTGCTCGTTAAACTCTTTTAAACGCGCATCAAGCTCCTCTTCGATCTCTTTCATAGCGATCTTTAGCCTATCAGCGCCCACGATGAACTGGCTGGTCGCATAAAGCGTAAATTTAGAAATGTCTTTGAGCCGTTTATTATCAAGCACGTCAAAATGATACATCGCATCGATCTCATCGCCAAAAAACTCAACCCTTAGGGCTTCGTCGTTGTAATACGCTGGATAAATATCAACCACATCGCCATTTACACGAAAGTCGCCCCTGTCAAAGTAGTTGTCATTGCGCTTGTAGCCCATATCTACAAGCTGCTCCAAAAGCTTTCTTTGGCTTATCTTCTCGCCCACGCTAAGATATGCCACCATCCCTTTATACTCGCTTGGATTACCAAGTCCGTAGTTTGCAGAGACTGAGGCCACGCAGATGACATCATCAAAGCTTAGCAAGCTAGCCGTCGCAGAGAGACGTAGGCGCTCAAGCTCCTCATTTACCGAGCTATCCTTTTCTATATATAGGTCGCTTCTTGGGATGTAAGCCTCTGGCTGGTAGTAGTCGTAGTAGCTTATGAAGTACTCGACATGGTTTTTTGGAAAAAAGCCCTTAAATTCGCTATAAAGCTGAGCAGCTAAGGATTTGTTATGCGTCATGATAAGCGTTGGCATGTTTAGCTCACGTATGACGTTTGCCATGGTAAAAGTCTTGCCAGATCCTGTCACACCTAGAAGAGTTTGGTATTTATTGCCTGATTTTATACTTTTTACTATCTCTTTTATCGCTCTTGCTTGGTCACTACTTGGGCTAAATTTAGATGAAATTTCAAATTTACTCATTGATCGCCTTTAAATTTGGGCGAATTTTATAGCAAAGATAGTGCTTTGTCAAATAAGAATTTTAATAAGAATTTAGCCTCTGCGTGTTAGAATACGAGCCTAATTATTATTTTAAAGGAACTTTTATGTTTGAAGATAATGCGATCTTAACCACACTAAGCGATAAAGTAAATGACCTGATCACAAAATATGACGAGCTTTGCAAAACGAACGAAGAGTTGCGTAATGAGATCGTAACTTTAAAAGCACAAAATGAGGCAAAAAGCAATCAAATCATGCGTTTAGAAGAGGATCTTGACAAGAAAAATACCGAAGCTGACGATGTAATGAGAAAAATCGAAGCTGTCCTTGGCAGATAAGCTTGGTTAAAATATGAAAAAAATTACGCTCACGATATCATCTCGCGACTACACGATCACGCTTGATGATGATTTTGCTAAATTCTTTGAAGATGACTGGCAAAATTTAATGGGCGGGCGCCAATTTATCGAGCCAAAAGAGCTTTTAAATGCCTTTATAGAAAAATGTTATGAAAATTATGCTGTGATAAAGGCAGTAAAAAATTTAACTGGCAATGTTGATGAGATATTAAAGCGAGAAGAGAGATGAAAAGACGAGCTTACACCTTGCTTGAGCTGATATTTATAGTAGTTATACTAGGTATTTTAAGCACAGTCGCTATACCTAGACTATTTTTTTCTAGAAGTGATGCTACCATCTCAAATGCAAAAACTCAACTTGCTGCTATAAGAAGCGGAATTTCACTAAAATACAACGATAATATCTTGCAGGCAAAGCCAGAATTTCCACAAAAACTAGACGATGGCGATCCAAGCAAGCTCTTTAAAAATGTTATAAATATACCGATAAAAGATAGCGGTAGCAAAAATGGCTGGCACAGAATAAACGATGACAAATATACATTTAGGCTAGATGGCAAAGTAGCAAATTTCAAATACGACAAAAATACTGGTGATTTTGGTTGCAGTGATGAAAATGAAATTTGCAAATCACTTCAGTAATGCATTATTACATACTCGCATTTTATGGGCTCAATTTAGCCCCGCTCACTTATGAAAGCGATCAAAAACTAGAAAAATTTCAAGGCGTAAAGGCTTCTTTAAGAGGCAAAATTCTCACTGCTTTTATCATAAAAGAGACTGGCAAGCCAGAGTTTAAAACAAGTAAAATTTTAGAAATTCTACCGATCAATCTAACTTCAATGCAAAGTGAATTGGCAATATTTATCTCAAAATATTACACATGCGAGCTTGGCGTCAGCCTAAATTTATTTGAACCAAATGACATTATTACAGTAGATCAAATTTATGAAAATCAAAATTTTAATGTGGCACCCAAACTAAGCGAAAAACAGCAAGAGGCTTTGGAGTTTATAAATAAACGTAAAATTTCACTCATTTTTGGCGACACTGGAAGTGGAAAAAGCGAAATTTATATAGCAAAGATCAGAGAAATTTTAAACGCAGGCAGCCAAGCACTATTTTTAATGCCTGAAATTTCACTCACGCCACAAATGCAAAAACGCCTTGAGAGCTTTTTTGTCGAGGCAGTAGCAGTCTGGCACTCAAAGATCACGTCAAAGAAAAAAGAGCAAATTTTAAAAGATATAAAAAGTGGGAAAGTTAGACTCGTTGCAGGTGCGAGATCGGCTTTATTTTTACCACTTGAAAAACTACAACTTATCATCATTGACGAAGAACACGACGATAGCTACAAAAACACAGGCTCAAAACCCCACTACAACGCAAGAGATCTCGCCCTCTTTCTAACTAGCAAATTTGACCTACAAGTGGTGCTTGGAAGTGCCACGCCAAGCCTTACTAGCTTTTACAAGCAGGAGCATTTTCGCTTAAAGGGAACATATTTTGATTCGCAAAAAAATTATATTTTTGATGAGAGCGAGACTGGAATTAGTGAAATTTTAAAAGATGAAATTTCAAAGACACTCGCGAATAAAAAACAAGCTGTCATCTGCCTGCCAACAAGGGCAAATTTTAAATATCTAGTCTGCAAAAACTGCGGTGAAACGCTAAAGTGCCCATTTTGCAGTATCGGCATGAGCTACTACAAAAAACAAAACGTACTAAAGTGTCAATACTGCGAGCACAAAATGGCTGTGCCAAAGACCTGCCACCAGTGCGGCAGCGAGATGATAGAGGCTAAAAAGATCGGCACGAGCGAGCTTCTTGAGAGGCTGCAAGCTGAGTTTGCAAATGCTAGAATCGCTAAATTTGATAGAGATGAAATAACGACGCAAAACAAGCTCGTAAAGGCTTTGAAGGAATTTAACGACGGCAAGATAGATATCTTGCTTGGTACGCAAATGCTAAGCAAAGGGCATGATTACCACAACGTAGAGCTTGCTGTCATCATGGGATTTGACGAGCTTTTAAATTTTCCTGATTACAGGGCCAGAGAAAGAACGCTCGCTCTTGCTATGCAAGTAGCTGGCAGAGCTGGCAGAAACGGAGTTGGTAGAGTCATCATCCAAAGTAAACAAAGAGAATTTTTTGAGAGCTACATCAGTGATTATGACTCATTTTTAAAAGATGAGATAGATTATAGAAAAGAGCTTTATCCGCCATTTACCAGGCTTCTTCGCATTATCATCTCGCATAAAGATGAAAACATAGTAAAAAATACAATGAATGAATTTGTGCAAAGAATAGAACCTTTAAGAAGCGATGAGCTTGAGATCATAGGATACGGAAAGTGCCAGATAGAGTATCTTGGAAGCAAATTTAGATATGAAATTTTACTCCGCTCAAACTCTCATATACCTCTTTTAAAAGCTGCAAGCCTCTGCAAAAGCGAGCTTGGCGATATCGATATTGATCCAGTCAACTTTACTTAAAATGTTAGTCTAAAAACTATCCAACAAAGACATGGCAAATTTTAAAAATAGACATATAGAGAAACCTAATGCTTATGAAAGCATTATGGAATTTGATAAGTTGGCTATAAAGAGTAAGTAAAATTTTAGAAACTACATCCAATAAAAATACTAATTTTTATAAACTATTAAAAATAAATTTTCAAGCCTTTTAAAAGCCATTTTTCTTTATAATCCCCAATAAAAATTTAAAGGCAAAATTTTGCAACGATACCCAACAAAACAGATAAAAATTCGCAATGTTTTAATAGGTGGCGACGCGCCAATATCCGTGCAATCAATGACATTTTCAAAGACAAAAGACGTAAAAGGCACGCTTGAACAGATACAAAGGCTATATTTTGCAGGCTGTGACATCGTGCGCTGCGCAGTTTTTGACAAAGAAGACGCCAGCGCGCTAAAACAGATAGTTGCGGGCTCACCTATTCCAGTCGTTGCAGACATTCATTTTAACCACACCTACGCACTCATTGTTAGCGAATTTGTTGATGCTATCCGTATAAATCCGGGCAACATCGGCTCAGCAAAAAACATAAAAGCAGTCGTTGATGCCTGCAAGCAGCGAAATTTACCTATCCGCATAGGTGTAAATTCTGGCTCGCTTGAAAAGCAGTTTGAGGATCGCTATGGCCGCACAGTTGAGGCGATGGTGGAGAGTGCGATGTATAACATCAAGCTTCTTGAGGATTTTGACTTTACAGACATTAAAATTTCGCTCAAATCAAGCGACGTTGAACGCACGATGCAAGCTTATAGAGCGCTTCGCCCAAAGACAAACTATCCATTTCATCTTGGTGTTACTGAGGCTGGTACAATATTTCACGCGACTATCAAGTCCGCGATCGCTCTTGGTGGGCTTTTGCTTGAAGGCATCGGCGATACGATGAGAGTTAGCATAACTGGCGAGCTTGAAGAAGAGATCAAAGTCGCAAAGGCGATCTTAAAAGATAGTGGCCGTCAAAAAGAGGGGTTAAACATCATCTCATGCCCAACATGCGGGCGCTTGCAAGCTGATCTCATGGCAGCAGTAAAGCTCGTAGAAGAAAAAACAAAAGGTATAAAAGAGCCGTTAAACGTCTCAGTCATGGGCTGCGTGGTAAATGCTATAGGTGAGGCAAAAGGTGCGGATGTTGCCATAGCATTTGGCAAAGGCAATGGCATGATCATGCGTCACGGCGAAGTGGTCGCAAGACTGCCTGAGAGCGAGCTTGTGGATAGATTTTTACAAGAGATCGACGATGAGATAAAAAGTAGAGACTAAAGGAAAATTTGTGGCAAAGCAAAGAGTTAACGAAATAGATTTTACCAACCTTTACGACATTGATATGGAGCGAGCTATACTAAGCTCCATTTTGCAAAACAACGATATTTTAGGTGAAATTTTTGACATTGTTAAGGCAAAGGATTTTTATCTAAAAGGGCATTCACAAATATATGATGCAATGGTGGCATGCCTAAATAGCGATGATCCCATAACTATGCCATTTTTAAAAAATAGACTTGGCGAAAAATACGACGAAGAGCTAATACTAGATATTTTGGGCACAAATTCCCTAATAGACATTCAAAAATACGCAAACGAACTAAGAGAAAAATCTATAAAACGAAGTCTTGTAAAGATCGCTCACAATATACCAAGCAAAGTAAATGAAGATAAGCCAAGCCGCGATATGGTCGATGATCTTAGTCAGGAATTTTACTCTTTGATAGAAGGTGGAAGCACTGGAGTCATAAAAGAAGGCAAAGAGATCATCATGAAAATGATGGATCATATTAATGCTCAAGCCTTGCTTGGTGAAAAAGATATTGTTGGACTTGATACTGGATTTAAAAAGCTAAATGAGATGATAAAGGGCTTTAAAAATGGAGACCTCATCATCGTCGCAGCTCGTCCAGGCATGGGAAAAACGACACTTTGTTTAAATTTTATGAGTCAGGTTTTAAAAAATAATGCCGGAGTTGTTTTCTTCTCGCTCGAGATGCCAGCTGAGCAGATAATGATGAGAATGCTAGCAAGCAAGACCTCTATCCCGCTTCAAGACATAATGACTGCAAAGATGGATGATGAAGCGTTGGCTAGATTTAGCGATGCTTGCGAAGAGTTTGCTGCTAGCAAGCTTTTTGTACATGATAGCGGCTATGTAAACATCCATCAAGTAAGAACACAAATGCGAAAACTAAAGGCTATGCATCCTGAAATTTCACTTTGCGTGATTGACTACATCGGTCTTATGATGAGTACAAATAACTACGCTGATCGTCACGTCCAAATAGCTGAAATTTCTCGCGGATTAAAGCTTTTGGCACGTGAGCTAGATATGCCAATCATCGCTCTTTCTCAGCTAAATAGAAGCCTCGAATCTCGCGCAAACAAGCGCCCTATGCTAAGCGATCTAAGAGAGTCAGGCGCAATCGAGCAAGATGCTGACATCATTCTTTTTGTTTATAGAGATGAGTTTTACCTAGAGCAAGAAGAAAAAGAGAAAGAAAAACGCGCAAGTGCCGAGGGCAAAGAGTACAAGAGCAATCACGTCTTTAATAAGCTTCAAGAAAAGGCTGAGATCATAGTTGGCAAAAACAGAAATGGCGAAACTGGCTCAGTTGATGTGCTCTTTCAAAAGCAACACTCAAGATTTGAAGATATGTCTGCAATGCCAGTATCTGATGTTTCATTTGAAGGCTGATGCGTTTTAAAGCTTTAAAAAATAAAGAAATTTTTACTATATTTTGTCTGTTTTGCCTTTGCATTTTTTCTATAAATTTGGCTATTAGTTATCATAAATATCAAATTTTTATGGACAAAGGCGAACAAGAGCTAACAGCAACCGTGATTTCTAGCTATGAAAAGCTTGGAGATGACGGCAAGAAAAGGCAAATTTTAAAGCTTAAAACTGATGAGTTTTCATTTTATACGCTTGGAGCTAAAACAGATGACTTTAAAGCTGGAGATAATATATTTCTAAGCGTCATAAATTTAGACGTTAGTTTTAAAGACTATCTTGCTTCCTCCTTTTACATGCCTAGCTTTTCACGCGAAAAACTACCACAAAAAGCCACGCAAAATATCAACCAAAAACTACAATCACTCATCTACGCCCAGCATGAAAATAGTAAAATTTCACAGCTCTACTCAGCTCTATTTTTAGGCACGAGTATTGACGGCGAGCTAAGAGATGACGTCTCGCACCTTGGTATAGCGCATCTTATAGCCATAAGTGGCTATCATTTAGGTTTTATAAGCGCAGTTATATTTTTTGTATTTAGGCCACTTTTAAAATTTTTATATGCAAGATTTTTACCTTTTAGAAACTATAACTTTGATCTAGCCATTATCGTTTTTATAGTCTTGTCATTTTACTTTTTTATAATAGGCTTTATACCAAGCTTTTTGCGAGCGTTCTTAATGAGCATTTTAGGATTTTATTGCGCGTTAAAAGGCGTAAAAATTTTAAACTTCAAAACACTTTTTATAGTGGCACTTGTTAGCATATCACTCTTTCCGCAGCTTCTTTTTAGTGTAGGTTTTTACTTTTCACTCATGGGCGTTTTTTACATATTTTTATATTTTAAACACTTAAAAGATAAATTTTTACCCTTCATTCATCTTATACTTTTAAATTTATATGTTTGCTTTGCAATGGAAATTTGCGTGCTTTATTTCTTTCCGCTCATTAGCTTACAGCAGCTTAGCGTCCTTGCTATCAACTACATCTTTAGCGTTTTTTATCCATTAAGTGCTGCGCTTCACATCGCTTCGTATGGCGACATCTTTGATGGATTGCTAAATAATGTTTTAAATTTTAGACTAAGCTCGACTAAAATTTTCGTGCCAGCCATTATTTTTATCTTTTATAATATCGCTTCACTTCTAGCTATAAAATTTAGATCAATATTCTACATTTTGTCACTATTTGGACTTCTGTGTTTTGCTATTGCTAGCTATAAAATTTACGCCTAAGCGATCTTCATACCATAAAATTTCATTATCTTGTTGTGAATTATCAAAGATATATACATTATAACAGCGCCTAAAATTAGCCTAGTTAAGTCTGTGTCCTTTTGCCAAAAGACCAAATTTACAATGATAGCAGCTGGAATGAGAGCATTATTCATGATGGCAAGCACGCCACTATCGACCTCGCAAGCACCTTTGTTCCACATAAAATACCCAACTCCACTAGCGACCACACCAAGCCAGAGAAGCACTAAAATTTGCGTTGAAGTAAGTGAAAATTTGGCTGGATTACCAAGGGTAAGAAGCGCAACGATAGCTACAAAAAATGCCCCAAAGTGAAAGTAGCCAAAGACATTTTTTTGATCCACATCAAATTTTTCTAAAAGTGCCTTATATGCGCTCTGCCCCGCTCCAAAGCAGATATTTGCCGCTTGCACTAGCAAAAAGCCCTTTAATACACCATCGTTTATAGCACCGTATTTTATGACCAAAGCTCCAAAAACTGCAACGCCAACGCTAAATAGATAAAGTGGTCTAAATTTAAAGCTAAATGCGTCATAGATGAGCGTCACATAAAACGGCGTAAAAATGGTAAAAAGTGCTACTTCTGGCACGCTTAGATACAAAAATGAATTGTAATAAAATAGATACATAAGTCCTATTTGCACTGCTCCGATCGCCATGATGCCAAATGCTAGCTTTGGGCTGATGCCACGAAATTTTGTAAATGGCAAAAAGACTAAGCTCGCAAGCGCAACCCGAATAAAAACAGCCAAATAGCTATCAACCTTACCAGCTAAAAACTCACCTATCAAACTAAAGCTAAAAGCCCACAAAACGGTTACAAAAATCAATTTATTCATTCGATTACTACCTCATTTATCTTTCTTGCACATTCAAAAAAATACTCAAGCTTATTTAGCTCAAGCAAATCGCCATCAAGTATGAAATTTGCCCTATCGCTAAAATTTTTCTCACTCACAAACAAAAATTCTTCATATTTTATCTCGCCATTAAGATAGCCATTTAACAAATCAACAAAATCACTATCAAGCTTATCTTGCTTCAAATCTTGCAAATTTAACTTTGCATTTAAGCCTTTGATCGTGCTTTCTAGCTCTTTTAGGCGAGTGATTATCCTATTTTCTTCATCGCTTAGATCAAGTGCGGCCTTTTGCTCTTCAATGCGTTTAACTTGACTTTGTTTGCTAAGACTTAAGCTATCAGGTAGCTTCCACTCAAACTCTACTCTAGGCTTGTTCGCATCAGCGTAAGCGCCTATCATCTGCGAAGTCGTCCTCTCACCTTTTTTAAAGCTGTTATTATTTACACTTTGCGTATCTTTTAAATAAATTTTTGGAGCAAATTTACTCTTTTGCTTCTCATTTTCTTGCTCTTTTATAAATTTTTCTTGCTCCATCGCCCCAAGTTTTGCGCTTATATCATCTTTGCTAAAATCAGGCATCATTATCTTTGAGCCAGCGTTAAAGCCGATCTCACCATTTGAGAGCAAATTTATCCTTGAGTTTAGCTCAGCTAGCTTAAGTCCAAGCTCGTCAAGCTCAGCTCTTTTTTTACTAAGAGTAAAATTTATCGCATCAAACTCAGCTTTATTTATCTCGCCATACTCAAACCAAAACTCATTTTCAGCCGCAGCCTTAGCAAAGCTATCGACAAATTTTGTCTCTAAATTTATAAGTGAATTTAGGGCAACGGCGTTAAAATAGACCTTTGCGACCTGAAAAGCAGTGAGATTCATCAGCTCTTCATCTTTGTAAATTTTCTCCACGCCCTTGTGGTCTAAAATTTTATCAGCAGCCTCGCTCGCACCGCCATCAAAGATAAGATACTCAACCTTTGCCGTGATCGATCCAGCCTTTGTCATATATCCGCCCTTTATCTCATCAGGCACAAAGGTATATCTGCCATCAAGGGATAAATTTAGCTTTTTGCTTTTATTTTTATTTATATATTCATTTTTATTAAATTCTTTCAAGCTCTCAAGCTTCGCACTTTGCGCCAGAGCGATGATCTCTAGTAAATTTCCAGCCCAAAGAGGCAAAGCAAAGAGCAAAACAGCTAAAATTTTCTTCAAATTCTCTCCCTTTCATAAAATTTTCTTATAAATTTATCAAGATTATAGACCCATGCAAAAAGCACTGGCACGACAAGCAAGCTTAGCAAGGTCGAGCTAATGAGCCCAAAGATGATACTTATAGCCATAGGTGAGTTGGCCTCATAGCCAGCACCTCTGCTAAGAGCAAGAGGTAGCATGGCAAATATCATCGCAAAAGTAGTCATCAAAACAGCCCTTAAGCGCTTTTTAGCAGCCATTTTCACAGCTTCGTTTGCCTCTATGCCACTATTTGCAAAGTGGTTTGCAAAATCAACGACTAAAATGGCGTTTTTACCGACCATGCCAAAGAGCAAGATGACGCCAACCATGACAAATAGGCTAAATGGATTGCCGCTTATAAAAAGCCCTATCACGACGCCACAAAAGGCAAGCGGCATGGCAAGCATGATGAGAAATGGCAGCAAAAAGCTCTCATAAAGTGCCGCTAGCACCATGTAAATAAGCACCGCGCTTGCACTTACTGTAAAGATAAAAGAAGCGTTTGTATCATCCATGAGCTCCACAAATCCAAGAAATTTATACTTGAAATTTGCTGGCAAAATTTCATCAAGCTTCTTTGAAATTTCATTTGCCACGCTATTTAGCGGAGCGTTGTTTTTAGTATTTGCTAGAAATTTGATCTCATCGGCTCTATTAAACCTTGAAATGCTAGCTGGCTTTTGCTCAAAACTAATCGTAGCCACATCGCCAAGTGTCACGAAAAAGCCCTCACTGCTTCTTATCTTGGTCTGTAAGATATCATTTGTATCGCTTCTAAATTTATCATCAAGGCGCATGTAAAGCTCATATTCTTTGCCATTTTCGTTTTCAAAAACAGAGACCTCGTTCTGGCTAAATGCGCTATAAACGGCGCTTGCAATGCTGGCTTTGTCTAAATTTAGCCTCTTAGCCTTATCTTCATCGATAGAAATTTGAACGCGTTTTAGCAGATCTTCTTCGGGCGAATTTACGTCCGTTGCGTCATTTATCTCTTTTAGCATCTTGCTGATCTTTGGCACAAATTTCTCTAGATCTTTGCCATTTTCAGAGGTGATAGTAAGCTTAACTGGCTGCACATCACCACCTTCAACAACTGGCAAGTCAGCTACAATGACGCTCATGTCGTCACTTTTTAGCTTGTCGCGAAACCTCTGCATGATAGCGTTTTGCCGCTCGTGATTAGCTCTATCTTTTAGCTCTTTTAGCCTAACGTAAGCTTTTACAAGATAGGGTTGCTTGGCATCTGTGTAGCCAAGGATGAAGTAGGCGTAAGCTACCTGAGGATCGGCGTTTATGAGTGAAATTTTATCTTTTAGCCTCTCTTTGCTAGCTTGCAAGCTAAGTGAGGGATCAAGCTTAAAGTAGATGTTAAACTCCGAGTTATCCTCGCTTGGCATGAAGTCGCCGCCTACAAATTTAGCCAGTCCAAACGAGCAAACAACGACCACAAGCGTTATGGCTAAAAATATGAGCTTAAATTTAAGCGCTAAGGCTAAAAGCTTCTCGTAGCCATTTTCAAGCGCTTCAAAAAAAGGCTCGCTTTTTAGAAAAAAGCTGCTTTGTTTGGCATTTACAAACCTAGCACTAAGTGTCGGCACAAGAAATATGCTCACAAAAAACGAGATGACAATGCCAGCTGCCACGCTCATCGCAAAGGAGTTAAAGTATTTGCCAACGATACCACTCATAAAGGCTATTGGTACAAAGACACAAAGTAGCACGAGCGAGATCGCAAAGACGCTAAATGCTATCTCTTTTATACCTGCAAAGCTTGCTTTTAGGGCATTTGGCTCATCTTTTAGCTTGCTAGCGATATTTTCAGTGACAACTATCGCGTCGTCGATGAAAATTCCGATACCAAGTGTGAGCGCTATGAGGCTTAAGCGGTTTATGTCGTAGCCTAGGGCATTTATGATGAAAAATGTCGCCACGATGCTAGTTGGTATCGCTACAACTGAGATGATAGTGATCGAGAAATTTCTTAAAAATAGATAGACGATCACGATGGTTAGCAAGACGCCAAGGATCATATCAAAGGCGGTTTGATCGATGTGCTTTTGTATCACTTCGCTCTTATCGTAGGCTATTTTTACGTCGTATTCGCTGCCAAGCAGGCTTTTAAACTGATCTAGCTTTGACTTAGCTAGAGCGATCACGGTTAGAGCATTTGCGTCTGGAGCTAGCTCGAGACCAAGCAAGACGCCACTTTTTTTATCCATTATCGCTGCTTCGTTTGCATCTTTGTAAGCGAGATCAACGCTTGCAATATCTTTTAAAAAGACCCCTTGTTTGATTGTTAAATTTCTTATCTCATCTATGCTTTTGGCGCTGAAATTTGACTTGATCGCCATTTGGATCTGCTCATTTTCTATCTTGCCAAGAGGTGCTTTTAAATTTTCAACCTTTATCAAATTTGCCACTTCGTTTGCGCTAAGAGCGTTTTTATCAAGCTTAAATCTATTTAGCAAAATTTTCACCGCTGGCTCTAAAAAGCCATTTGTCTTGACCTTTGAAACGCCGCTAATGCGCTCCAAAAATGGCTTTGCCACGTCATCGATATCTTGCATGAGCTTGGTTTCGTTGCCATCAAGCCTTGTGATAAAGAGGCTAAATACAGATGAAGAGAGCCCGTTTAGCTTTTCTATCTCGTAGTTTGCGTTTAACCTTGCCTTTTGCATCTTGTCGCGGACGTCGTTTGTAGCGCTCTCTAGGTCTTTGTTTAGCTCAAATTCGATGCTTACCACGCTTAGGTTGTCAAAACTGGTTGAGTAGAGCTTTTTTATCCCCTCGATGCTTGAGACCTCGTCCTCGATCTTTTGCGTGATCTTTGTCTTGATGTAGTTCATATCGCCGTTTGCGTAGGTCGTGATCTTAACGATTGGGATATTTACTTGCGGGTATAAATTTACATTCATCGTCTTTAGCGAGTAGATGCCAAAGACAACGAGGCTTAAAAATATCATAAGCGTAGTTATGGGGCGGTTGATGGCTGTTTTTATCATTTATTTTCGCCGATTATCACTTTTCCTTGACCAAACATGCCTGGCTTTAGCCCCATATCGTAAGCTTCGGCGTAAAATTTCCTAGTCTCTCGCTTAATTTCTGGATAAATTAGCGCGATTTTTACCTCTTTCTCATCGCTTGTTGCGTCAAGTCTAAATTTAAAAATGTCGCCAACTTTTACTAAATTTGCATATTTTTCATCGATCGCTATTAAAATTTTAGCCTCCTCGGAGTTTAAGACAAAGGCTGGTTGAAGCGGCGAAGCACTCTCGCCAAGCTCGACATTTTTACTAGCTATGACGCCATCAAACGGAGCTTTTAAAACGGCCTTTTTAAGATGATCATCTGCGTTTAAAATGGCTATCTCTGCACTCTGCACCCTAAGAGCTACCTCGTCAAATTTATACTTTACCTCATCAAATTCTTGTTTTGAAGTGACGTCCTTTACTTGGCTAAATTTATTAAAGGTGTTTTTAGCAAATTCTTTGGCATTTTTGGCAAGCGCTAGGTCGTTTTTTGCCTTTTTTAGAGCGATCTCAAGGCTTGTTTGATCAAGGCTAGCTAAAGCGTCACCCTTTTTAACGTGGCTTGAGACATCTACAAAAATTTTATCCACCTTGCCGCTGCTCTCAAATGCAAGCTTTGAGCTTTGCTTAGCATAGACTTCAAAATCAGCAAAAATCTCCTCTGCTGCAAATGAAAAGATGCAAAATATCATTAAAAAAACTAAATTTTTCAATCCCTAATCCTCTCTAAAATGCTCTCCCCACTTTCAAAAAAATACTCCGCCTTTTTTATCTCCAGCTCATCTTTTGCCCCTTCAAAAAGGCTAATGGCATCAAATTTTTGCGATAGCGCCTCAAGCAGGTCGCTATACCCTAAAAGCCCAGAGTTATACTTCTCATAACTCACTCTAAGCGCTAGATCGCTTGCTTTTACATACTCATTTAGCGAGGCAATCTTTGAGCTAAGAGTTGCGATCTCGTTTTGTAAATTTTTAAGTTTAGTCTCGTTTTCACGCTTTTTATACTCTAAATTTAGCCTCGCTTCATCAAGCGCGATCTTTTGGATCTGACTCATCTTGCTAGTGGCGAAAAAATCAAAAATTTTCCATTTAAAAGCGATACCAAATTTATTGCCATGAGTATCTTCTTTTAGGTATTTATCCACATATGAGCGGTAAGAACTAAATCTGCCTAGATCGATATTGTAATTATTTTTATAAAATCCATATGTGTCATAAAGCATTATTTGGGGCAAAAAGCCAGCTCTTGTCTCGCTAAGCTTAGCTTCGCCTAAAAATATATCTTGGCTTAGTCTATCAAGCTCAGCATTTTTTGAAGTTAAATTTGAGCCAATCTCAGCCATTTTTGCCCCGCTAAGTGGTGAAATTTGCTCGCCTGTTAGCAAATTTATCTCATTTAAAATTTGCTCCATTTTGTTTTTGTATTCAAGCTGTGTACTATTAGCTAAGTAATATTTAGCCCTTACATTTTCAAGCTCATCTTTTGCGGCAAGGCCTGCAATGTTTGCCTTTTCAAGCTTATCTAAAACGCCTTTTAAAAAATTTGCCTGAGCCTGCTTGGCTGTGATTATATTTTCAAGTGCTAGAGCATTAAAATATAAATTTACAGCCTTAAATGCAAGATAGTTTTTGGCTTCATCTCTAGCGATCATGGCTTTGTTTTTTAAAAGCTGGCTCATCTTTAGCCTAGCCTCTCTCACTCCGCCATCATAAAGCAAAAAATCTATCCTAGCTAGCACACCGGCTGACTCTTTAGCGACTACACTTGGAAAAGTGCTTGCATTTTTGCCGTATGAGCCCTCTAGGCTAAGACTTGGCATATATGAGCTCAATGTGGCTTCATCGCTTAAATTTGCTCTTTTTAGTTCAAGCTCTTTGATCTTTGAAATTTCATTTTGTGTTGCTTTGTTTGCGATCACACTTAAATTTGAACCAAGCAAAAACACTGGCAAAAAAATGAATAAAAATTTTTTCATTAGTGAAAGCTTTTTACAAGATTTCCTATTAGTAAATTCCAGCCATCAACAAGCACGAATATGAGCAGTTTAAATGGCAGTGAGATCATTACAGGAGGAAGCATCATCATACCCATAGCCATCAGCACTGAGCTTACGACCATGTCGATGACAAGAAATGGCAAATAGAGCAAAAACGCTATCTCAAAAGATGTCTTTAGCTCACTTATCATAAAAGCTGACATTGCGATACTTAGCGGTATCTCTTCGATATTTGCTGGATTTTGTAAATTTCTAATCCTAAAGAAAAGCGCAAGGTCTTTTTCTCTTGTATTTTTTACCATAAATTCTTTAAAAGGCTTTAAGCTCTTATCAAGCATCTCCTCATAGCCTATCTGCTCAGCTATATAAGGCTTTATGCCATCATTATAGCTCTTTTGCCCAACTGGCTCCATGATAAAAAATGTAAGAACCATCGCAAGCGAGATAAGCACTGTTGAAGGTGGAACTTGTTGCGTACCCATCGCTTGGCGTAAAAATGAAAATACGATAACAAGCCTTAAAAAACTTGTCATCATAAAAATGAGCGAAGGAGCAAGTGCAAGTGCAGTGAGGATTAGTAAAACATTTAGAGAATTTACAAGCTGCTCGGCATTTGTTGGAGAATTTAGACTTAAATTTATAGTTGGTAGCGCAGGATCAGCTCCAAAAACCGTGCAAAGTAAAACCGCTAAACCGAGCAGTGCTTTCACGACTAATTCCTCATATCAAGGATACTTTTCTTAGTAGCCTCTTTATTTTTTGGCTCAAGCGATATGAAGTGAATTTCTACTCTATTATTCTTAGCTCTGCCATCTTCTGTGCTGTTAGTAGCGATTGGATCAAACGAAGCTTTGCCAGAAGCTATTATTCTATTTTGTGGTACACCATCGTTAATTAGCTCTTCAACTACGCTTAAAGCCCTTGCAGTTGAGAGCTGCCAGTTATTTTTATAAGCTGAGTCTTTGCTTGGTTCTATATTATCTGTATGGCCGATGATATCGGCTTTTACATCATTAGGCATTTTCGCCACAATCATGCCTATTCGTTTTAAAAATAGCTTCGCATCTTCACCAGAAATTTCAACACTATCTTTCTCAAAAAGCATAGCCGCTGGAAGCCTTACGATAAAGCCATCTTCGCTCTCTTCCATCGTAATCTCAGGTGCCCCACTAGCAGCTAGTAACTCATTTATCTTTTTAACATTCATATTTAGCTCACTTTGTGAGCCCTTTTGCTTGCTTATCTTTTTTGAACGAGTATTTTCTGGATCCGTCTCTTTTTCTATCTGATTTTCAGGTCTAGCACCACCTTCAAGCACACTCAAAGCACCAGCTAGTGAGCCAACGGCAGCCTCCATCTTTTTAGCATCCATTGTCGCCATAGAAAGTAATAAAACGAAAAAACAAAGCAAAAGCGACATGAGGTCACCAAAAGCAGCTAGCCACTCAGGCATACATTTTGGGCACTCTTCTGGTTTTATTAACTTACCCATTATTCAAACTGACTTTTTCTATCTTTTGGTGGTAAAAATGCTAAGAGTTTAGCTTCAAGCGTTCTTGGATTATCACCTGCTTGTATCGACATGATTCCCTCAAGTACGACTTGTTTTTCAAGTGCTTCATCAGCATCGCGAATAGAGAGGATATTTGCCACAGGCGCACCTATGATGTTACCTATCATCGCACCATAAAGTGTCGTAAGCAAGGCAACCGCCATTGATGGGCCGATCGCACTAGGATCTGACATGTTAAGAAGCATCGCAACAAGACCAATGAGCGTTCCTATCATACCCATAGCACCCGCAAAACCGCCGACTTGCTCAAAAATTTTAATGTTATTTGAATGTCTTGTGCTAGTTTGATCGATATCAATCTCCAAAAGTGCTCTGATCGCATCTGGCTCATTGCCATCAACTGCCATTGAAAGGCCTCTTTTTAAAAACTGATTTGTCTCATTATTTACTTCGCTTTCGAGCGATAAGATACCATCACGTCTAGCTTTAGTTGAATAATCGACTATTTTTTTTATAGTCTCAGGTAAATTTACTACGACTGATGGCTTAACAGCAATGCCATAAAATTTACCAATTCCTTTAAGCGTCTCCATCTTGAAGCCAACCATCATAACGCCGATAGTACCACCAAAAACGATCATCACAGAAGGAATATCGATGTATGGTCCTATACCAACGCCTATCGCCATTGATCCAAACAAAAGCACTAGGGTCAAAACCCAGCCGACGACGGTTCCTAAATCCATTTAAGCTCACTTTATTTATAAATTCTTAAGAATTGCTATTTTATTAGCTTTTTGTTGAAACAATCGTTAAATTAAAAAAAATGTTTGGCATTTTTTGCTACAATCTGCGAAATTTCTAACGTTAAAAGGCTTAAAAATGAACAATACTTCAATCATAATTTTAGCGGCTGGTCTTGGCACCAGAATGAAATCAAAACGTCCAAAAGTCCTATTTGAACTTTGCGGTGAGCCAATGATTATCCACATCTTAAAGCAAGCTTATGCGATCACAAATGATGTTAGCGTCGTGCTTCACTACGAAAAAGAGTTAATTAGCAAAAAGATAAAAGAAATTTTCCCTCAAACTAAAATTTTCGAGCAAGATCTAGCAAATTTCCCAGGCACTGCTGGCGCGATAAAGGGCGTAAATTTAAGCGGTGAAAAGGTACTTGTCACTTGCGGCGACATGCCACTTGTTAGATCAACTGATCTTATGCGTCTAGCAAATGCCGAAGCAGACGTGGTTATGAGCTCATTTGAAGCGGCAAATCCTTTTGGCTATGGCAGAGTTATCATAAAAAACGGCAAAGTTGAGGCCATCGTCGAGCAAAAAGATGCGAGCGAAGCTCAACTTGCCATAAAGAGCGTAAATGCTGGCTGCTACTGCTTTAAACGCGAGGCGCTAGAGCAAATTTTACCGCTTATAAGCAACCAAAACGCACAAAAAGAGTACTACCTAACTGACGCCATAAAAATAGCAAATGAAAAGGGTTTAAAGTGCGTTGCAGTAAATGTAAATGAGCAAAATTTCATGGGCATAAATGATAAATTTCAGCTAAGCATTGCAGAAAAAATAATGCAAGATGAGATAAAGCAAAATTTAATGAAAGCTGGCGTTTTGATGCGCATGCCTGAGAGCATTTTCATAGATAGCAGAGCCAAATTTGAAGGCGAGTGCGTGCTCGAAGAAAACGTAAGCATCCTTGGCGAGTGCGTTATAACAGAAAGTATCATCAAAAGCTCATCAGTGATCGAAAGTAGCGTCATCAAAAACTCAGACATCGGGCCACTAGCTCACATAAGGCCAAATTCTGAAATTTCTGACACACACATAGGAAATTTCGTCGAGGTTAAAAAAGGCGTTCTTAGCGGCGTAAAAGCTGGACACTTAAGCTATCTTGGCGACTGCGAGATAGAAAGTGGCACAAACATCGGTTGCGGTACGATCACATGCAACTACGATGGCAAAGCTAAATACAAAACCAAAATCGGCAAAAACGTCTTTGTTGGCTCAGATACACAGCTAGTCGCCCCTGTAAATATCGCTGATAACGTCATCATTGCAGCTGGTAGCACCATCACAAAAGACGTTGAAAGCGGCGCTCTAGCTATCAGCAGAGCTCGTCAAGAGAACAAAAGCGGCTTTTTTGAGAAATTCTTTGGCAAAGACGATGTTAAAAAATAAGAAAATTTTACTTGCCGTTTGCGGTAGTATTGCCTTTTATAAGGCATTCGAAATTTTATCGCTACTTAAAAAACAAGGTGCTGATGTCTACGTGGCTTTAAGTGACGGAGCGCTTGATTTTTGCAGTGTAAGCGGCTTTGAGGCGCTAAGTGAGCATAAAATTTTAAGCTCACAAACGCAAAACTGGCAAGATGGCGTAAATCACATAGCCTACTCTAAAATGGATCTAGTTCTCATCGCACCTGCCTCTGTAAATACGATAAATAAGCTAGCAGCTGGCATCTGTGACAATGTCTTTATGCAAACGCTAATCGCCGCCTCACACGTGCCTTTGGTTGTCGCACTAGCTGCAAATAACAATATGATAGAGCACTTCGCGACGCAAAACTCACTTAAAATTTTAAAGAAAAACGGCGCTTTAATAGTTGAGCCGGTTCTTAAAACTCTAGCTTGTGGCGACGTTGGCAAAGGCGGTCTTGCAAGCCCTGAAGTAATAGTTGAAGCAGTGATAAAAAAGCTTAGTAAGCCACTTTTTGCAGGCAAAAAAGTAGTGATAACGGGTGGTGCGACGATAGAAAAGATAGATGATGTTAGAGCCATTACAAATTTTTCAAGCGGTAAGATGGCGATGGCGCTTGCAAGGGCTTTTTACTATGCAGGCGCAGAGGTAAAACTACTTGCTAGCTTTGAAGCAGAAAACGAGCCATTTGAGATTTTAAATTTTGGCTCAAGTAGTGAACTTTTAGAGCTTTGCAAAAGCGAGTGCGAGAGTGCGAATTTGCTTGTAATGTGTGCTGCAGTAAGCGATTTTGTGCCGACAAAAATTGATGGCAAGATAAAAAAAGAGGATGTTGGCGAAATTTTAAGCTTAAGTCTAAAGAGAAATGTCGATATTTTGCAAAGCTTAAAAGAGTTTAAATGCAAAAATATCGGCTTTAAGCTTGAAATCTCAAGCGAGAGCGCACACAAAAATGCTAGAGCAATGCTAGAGCAAAAGGGGCTTGACGCAGTTTGTCTAAATATTTTGGGCGAGAAAAATGGCTTTTCAAGCGAGCAAAATGAGGTAAATTTCATCACAAAAGGTGGCGAAACCCTACTGCCGCTTGCCTCAAAAGATGAGATCGCAGGGCGCATAGTGGAGTTAGCAGCAAATTTATGATAGAGCAAATCTCACGCGTTCAAAAGATAGCAAAAAACAGCCAAGCTCCACTAGTAGCGATAAATTCATCACTTCCGCTTAGTATCTTGGTAAGCCAAAAGATCGGCTTTAACAGATACATTTTAAATTTTGCAAATAAAAATTTAAACACAAAAAGTGCAAAAGAGCTAAACGTAGGCTCTAGATACTGGGGCGAGGTGCAAAGTCAGGGCGAAAATATCGTCATAAAAAATTTATACGAAAAGCCAAGAATTTTAGACGAAGATGTCTTGGCTGATGGGCTAAATCTTATCGAAAATTTGATAGAAAATGAGAATTTATCGTGGTTTTATGACTATTTATTCAAAAGTCTAAGTGAAGCTAAAACAAAAGACGAGATGAAAGTGCTAGCGAAAATGCTCTTTGCTCTGCAAGAAAATGTCGTGCATATACCATTTATTTATAATGGTACAAACGGCGTTTTTCAGCTAAAAAAAGAGGAGAATGATATGAAAATTTTTTTAATATTTTCAAATTTTGCTCCACTTATTTTTAAATTTAAAGATGAAGCTTTATGCGAGATCGCGACTCCATTTAATAATGTAGCTAGCTTGCTAAAAAGAGAATTTAACGCCAACATAACAGTACAAAATGTGAGTGCTCTTTGGAGCAAAAAAGAACAAATTATTGATATAAAAGGTTAAAGATTGAATGAATTAAACCACCTTGCTATTATCATGGATGGAAATGGACGCTGGGCTAAAAAACGTGGATTTTTGCGGACAAATGGGCACGAAGCTGGAGCAAATGTAGTAAGTGATATGTGCGAATTTTGTATCGATAATGGCGTGAAAATTTTAAGTCTTTATGCATTTAGCACTGAAAACTGGAAAAGGCCACAAAAAGAGGTCGAATTTTTGATGAATTTGCTTAAGAAATTTCTCATTTTAAAGCGTGATGATTTTATAAAAAGTAGGATCAAATTTAATACGATCGGCGATATTTCGCCATTTAGCGATGAGCTAAAAAACGAGATAGAGATCACCAAAAACGCTACAAGAGAGAATAAAAATTTATTATTAAATTTAGCTATAAACTACGGCTCAAAAGACGAGATCGTAAGGGCAGTAAAAAAGCTAATTTTAGAGGACGCTGATATAAACGAAGCGAGCCTAAATGCAGCACTTGATGAGAGTGAGCCGGTGGATCTTCTCATTAGAACTGGTGGCGAGAGCAGGCTTTCAAATTTCATGCTCTGGCAGGCTAGCTACGCGGAGCTATTTTTCACGCCCACACTTTGGCCTGACTTTGGCAAGAATGAGCTTGCAAATATCGTTAGTAAATTTAAAAACATAGAGCGAAGATTTGGTGGAGTTTAGCGAAATAATGGATAATTTAGTCATCTTTTTTGCCGTTTTTGCTTTTGTTTTGGGTATTTGCGTGGGCTCATTTTCAAATGTACTGATATATCGCTTGCCACGAAATGAGAGTATAAATTTCCCAGCCTCACACTGCCCAAAATGCTCTCACAAGCTAAATTTTTATCACAACGTTCCACTTTTTTCATGGCTATTTTTAGGCGGCAAATGTGCCTTTTGCAAGCAAAAAATAAGCCTCATATATCCAGTGATCGAACTAATTTCTGGGATACTTTTTTTGATCTGCTTTTTTAAAGAGTGCGGCGAAATTTTAAGTGTAGAAACGCTGCTTTACGCGCTATTTTTAGGGCTTTGCTTCGTTATGCTGCTAGCTCTTAGCGTCATAGACATAAGATATAAAGCTGTGCCAGATCCTCTTCTTTTTGCGGCGCTATTTTTCGCATTTATCTACGCTCTGATGCTTTTTATATTTAAAGAAAATTTTGCCCAAATTTTAAATTTATTCCTTTTTGCGCTTATCTTTTGGGCGCTGAGATTTGTCATAAGCTTTGCCATAAAAAGAGAAGCGATGGGTAGTGCAGATATCTTTATAGCAGCGATCATCGGAGCTATTTTGTCAGTCAAGCTAGCTCTAGTGGCAATCTATCTTGCAGCACTTTTTACACTTCCAGTCTATGCGGTCGTTCAAAAAAAGGGCTATGAGCTGGCTTTTGTGCCATTTTTAAGTCTTGGCTTACTTATTACATACGCTTTTAAAGAGCAAATTTTAGAAATTTTAAGGTTTATTTATGAGTAGAGTAAATAGATATCTTTTATTTAACTTCCTAGGGACTTTTGCGTCACTATTTAGTACGCTTTTTTTGATCATGTCGATCGTATTTTTCATCCAGATCGCGCGCATCACTTCTTACATTGAGATCAGCTTTGGCGAGCTCTTTAAACTCTACTCATTTATGCTTCCACGCGTGCTACTTTTTGTCGTGCCTATCGCATTTTTTGTATCACTTGCGATGACTCTTTTTAGATTATCAAAAGAGAATGAAAGTATCGTTATCTTTACGCTTGGTGGATCGCCAAATAAAATAGCAAGATTTTTTTTAGCATTTTCAGCCCTTTTAAGTGCCGCTTTGCTGGTAGTTGCCATCGTCATGATACCAATAGCCGCACAGCTAAATGCAAATTTTATTGATTATAAAAAGACTGTTGCAAAGCTAAATTTAAAGCCAACTCAGTTTGGACAAAAATTCTCTGACTGGATGGTCTATGTGGGTAGTGAAATGCAAGATAATAATGGCACTACTTATAAAGATATCGTGATGTTTAATCCTTACATTAAAGACTCCCAACGCTTAATCACTGCTAAAAATGCAAAGATCTCCAATACAAATCAAAGCATTGAACTCTCTTTAATAGATGGAAAAATGTATGATATAAAAGATAAAATTTATCATCAAAGTAACTTCAAGTCTATGAAAATAAGGACTGCACAAAGTGAAGAGATAAGCGATATAGGTAGTATAAAAGAGTACTGGGCGGAGGCAAATAGTAGTGAAAAAAGAAGAAAAGACCTTAGCACATATGTGCTTGTTGCACTATTTCCACTTGCCAGTACACTTTTTGCCATAAGCTTTGGCATCGTTACTTATAGATATGAAAAGGGCATGGTTTATGTTGGTACGTTTGGCGTTTTATTTGGGTATTTTACACTCATAATGCTATTTTCATCAAAACCAGCTTTTGCGATCCCGCTCATATTTTTCGTCTTTTTATTGGCAGGAATTTTGCTTTTTAAAGCTAAAATCATGCGAAGATACTAATGAAAATCCAACTAATTTATAGCTACGATGGCTCCAAATTCCAAGGCTCGCAAACTCAGCCGCATGAAAATGGCGTAGAAGATGAGCTTTCGCGTGCTCTAGCTCACGTTGGAATATTTGAAAAAATAGTCTCTAGCTCACGTACAGACAAAAACGTCCATGCGATCAATCAAAGCTCAAGCGTAATTTGTGGCGATCATTTTAAAAATTTTGAGCACTTAAAAGAGCTAATCAACCGCCATACTCATCCAAATATTCATATAAAACGTATAAATTTAGTTGATGAAAATTTTCAAGCAAGGTTTGATGCCGCAGCAAGGTCTTATAGATACATTATAGATCATGGAGAATTTGATGTTTTTGGCTCAAACTATAAAGTCTTTTTGCCAAAATTCGATATCAAAAAAGCAAATGAAATTTTATCTAATTTTATTGGCGAGCATGATTTTAGCTCCTATATGAAAACAGGAAGTGATACAAAAAGTCCGGTACGAGAAATTTTTAAGGCATTTTGTTATGAATACAAAAACCAAACTATCATCGTTTTTAAAGCGAATGGCTTTTTACGCGCACAAGTACGGCTTATGGTTGCAAATCTACTTAAAGCCTTAAGTATCAAAAATGGTGGTGAGCTCATCAATGCTTCACTTAATGGATGCTCTGCCTTAACTCGTATCCCAGCTCCAGCTGAAGGACTTTATCTAAATAGGGTTTTTTATAAATTTAACTAGGTATTTGAAATATTCAATAGTAAGCTTATTTAAAATGTTAAATAGAGAATCTTAACCCTCCTTCAAATCTTTAACGCAGTAAATGATAAAGAAAAACTTTTTAAGATCCACTCTGACTCACCCAAAGCCTGCCCACTTGGTAGCAAGATCGAGGGACTCTTAACTGGTCACTTCCTAAA
>NZ_PIRO01000003.1 GCF_003048905.1 Campylobacter concisus | reverse complement strand
ACTTTAGAAAGTAAAAACTAAGTAAATATCACCATATTGCAAAGTAAATTTATTAAATTTTTAAATAGAGCCCTTAAACTAAGCATCATAAAAATATTATTTAATAAATTTTATTTTACAAATCTTACTAATACTTTAGAAATTTCTTATTAATTTTCTTTCCTATTTATAAAGTCTTTTTATTGGATTTTGATAATTTTTATAAGCTATTTTTAATTTATATGGTTAGATTAATACTTGCAAGATTTTGTAGTAAATATAAATTTTAATCTTGCCCCTACAATCAGGAGCAAGAAATAACAAATTTTAGCTCTCAAGCCCTAAATTTGCTCTATACTCTTCGTATGTACCTTTAAAATCAACCACTTCGCCATTGCCTTTTAGGTGTAAAATTCTATTTGCAAAGGCGTCTATTAGCTCCCTGTCGTGGCTTACGCAGATGACTGAGCCATTAAAGTTATAAAATGCCTCGCCAAGTGCGATGATAGCCTCAAGGTCGAGGTGGTTATTTGGCTCGTCCATGACAAGTAAATTTGGCCTGTGAAGCATGAGCTGAGCTAGCCTTACTCGGTGTTTTTCGCCACCACTTAGCGCGCCCACTGCCTTTTCTTGCTCAGCGCCGCTAAAGAGCATCCTACCAAGGCACTTTCTGATCTCGTCGATATCCTTGTTTTTGGCATCTTGCAAATATTCATAAAGCTTTAGCTCGCCATCTATCTTATTTACCGTATCTTGCGCAAAATATCCTAGCTCGATGGTCGCACCTATATGCACCTCTCCCGCGTCAGGCTTTAGCTCGCCCATTATGATCTTACAAAGCGTACTTTTACCAACGCCGTTATGACCGATGATGGCTAGCTTATCGCCCTTTTCGAGCTTAAAGTTAAAGTTTTCAAATATCACCTTATCATCAAATTTCTTACTTATATTTTTAAGCTCTATTAGCTCATTTCCTATCTCACGGTTTGCACGAAATAATATGCTAGGATCACGCCTGCTTGATACTGCGATCTCTGCAATATCGAGCTTTTCAAGCTGTTTTGCACGAGAGGTCGCTTGCTTTGCCTTGCTCGCATTTGCTGAAAATCTCGCAATAAATTTCTCCAGCTCCTCTTTCTCTTTTAGCTTCTTATTACGCTCCATTTCATGCTGCTTTGCGATTAAATTTGCAGCCATATACCAGTCGTCGTAGTTGCCTGAAAACTCGCGAATTTTCTTAAAATCCACATCCAAAATATTTGTGCAAACTCTATTTAAAAAGTGCCTATCGTGGCTGATAACCACAAGTGTGCCCTCGTGGCGGTTTAGCTCGTTTTCTAGCCATGCGATCGCGTCTATATCAAGGTTGTTTGTTGGCTCGTCTAAAAACAAGATGTCTGGCTTTGGAAATAGTACCTGCGCTAGCAAAACCTTAACTTTATCTGAGTTTTCGACCTCGCTCATTAGCTTATCAAATTCATTTAGTCCAAGCGAGCTTAAAATTTTTTCTATCCTAGTCTCGTACTCGTAGCTTGGGTCCTCCTCGGCACTTATCATCTCAAGCTCGCTTAAGCGCTCATTTATCTCATCTGTAAATTCCTCGCTCATATAGAGCTTTTCTTTCTCTTTAACAGCGTCATATAGGCGTTTGTTGCCATAAAGCACCGCATCTTTTAGCGTGAAATTTTCAAACGCAAACTGATCTTGCCCAAGCACGCCAACTTTTAGTCCATTTTCTATGATGATCTCGCCGCTAGTTGGCTCGATAGCTCCGCTTAAAATTTTTAAAAATGTCGATTTACCAGCGCCATTTGCACCGATTAGTCCGTATCTGTTGTGGCGATTTAGCTTTAAATTTACATCCTCAAATAGCAAACTGCTTGCAAATCTTTGAGTAAGTCCCCTAACTTCTAACATTATTTTTCCTTGAATTTATTTTTTGCGATTTTGCCTAAAATTTGATTAAAAAGCCATTTGCTACTTTAGTCTAAAATGCCCCGTGATCTTGTAGCTATAAAGTATGTTTTCTTCTTGCACGCCAGAGCCGATATTGTGGATGACAAGCGGCGTTTGGCCTTCAAATTTATCTGAGATCACGCCGATGTGCGGGAGATTTCTTGGTAGCATCCATGTGACGATATCGCCTGGTAAAAATTTATCATCACTCACCTCAAAACCTTTTCTTTTTAGATAGGTAGCGATGTTTAAAACACGCCTGTGATCGATGTTTTTATCAGCCTTTTTAAGTTCCCATTTTTTAGGATAGCTCGCGAAATTTCTACTCATATCTTCAAAAATGAGCCTTTGCAGATCCATCTCTTGATGACGTAGTGCCCTTACCACAACGTCGGTGCAAACGCCCTTTTTGATATCCACATCACCCATAGGATAGGCAAGTCTTTCGTAGCTTGGATCGTAACTTAGCGTCACGCCGATCTGCGACCTAGCGTCATTTACAAATTTGCTCGCCGAAAAGGCAAAAACTTGCGTGGCAAAAAGAGCCAAAAGCAGAAATTTCTTCATTTCTTACTTTAAAAGCATGGTTTTTAGGATGCGTTTTCCTATCTCAACACCTGGCTGATCGTAGGTGTTGATGCCTAGCATGATACCAGTGGCTGAGGTAAGCAGCTCGTAGTAGAAAATGAGCCAGCCAGCATGAAACTCATCAAGCCTCTCAAGTGTGATCGTATCGACGCTTATACCCTCTTGTACCAGCGCCATAGCCGTTGCGTCACACTGCAAATTTATAAGCTCATTTAGGCTTAGACCTGCTACAAAATCGCACTCTTCAAGCCCTTTTAGGCTAAAGCTTGGGATAGTCTTGTCGCTTGCGTGATCTTTTATCTTTATAAATGTCACGCTCTTATCTTTTATGCCGTCCATGATAAGCTGCAAAAAGCTGTGCTGATCACGGCTACCGACAAGTCCAACTGGCGTAAGACCAACCCTTTTATAGCCTCTTTTTTTACCAAGGCTCTCCGCCCAAAGCTGCACGTACCAGTCGTTAAATTCAAAAAATCTATCGCAGTAGCTAAAAATGACATTTATACTGGCATTTCTGCTAGTGGCGTAGTGGTAAGCTTTAGCGACTATGGAGCTATCTTTTTGCTCGATGTATTGCTTCTTGCAAGCAAGCGCACCATCCAAAAGTGCCTTTATATCATAGCCACAGATACCAAGAGGCACAAGGCCGATCGCACTTAGCACGCTAAATCTTCCGCCCACATTTTTTGGAATGTTAAAAAATTTAATGCCATTTTCTTTGGCGAAATTTTCTAAATTTGTCCCGGGATCAGTTATAATGAGAAAATTTTTGCCTAATTTTTGAGGTTTAAAGTCATCAAGCAAGCACTTAAAAATGGTGATAGTCTCGATCGTGTTGCCTGATTTTGAGCTTATTACAAAAAGCGTCTCGTCAAAATTTAGCCCACTAAGCGTGCTTTTGTAGCTGCAAGGATCGACATTATCTAAAAACAAAAGCTCTCTTTTTATCCCTTTTGAGCCTTCAAGCATTGATTTTAGCGCCTTTACGCCAAGGCTACTGCCGCCGATGCCAACTAGCACGACATTTTTGATATGAGCAAGACCCTTTTCATACTCCTCGATCTCTCCTAGTAAATTTTGCCCAAGAGCTGGCAGGTGATAGTAGCCTATCTCGCCGCTTTCGTACTCGTCGTTTATGCGTTTGGCGTAGGAGTCGATAACTTCGCTGCTTGCAAAGTTAAATTTAAATGAAGTCTCTATCATTTACTGCGCTCGTAAAAGAAATTTGTAGCCTCGACAAAGCCATCGATGCTGCCGCAGTCAAACCTCTTACCCCTAAATTTATAAGCTAGCACCATGCCATCTTTTGCCTGCGTTTTTAGCGCGTCTGTGATCTGAATTTCACCGTTTTTACCTGGTTTTGTTCGCTCTAAGATGTTAAAAATATCTGGCGTTAGGATGTAGCGCCCGATTATCGCTAAATTTGTCGGAGCCTCGGCAGGATCAGGCTTTTCAACCATATCATCAACCATTATGAGATCATCTTCTATAAACCTACCGCTTACGACGCCGTAAGACTTAGTCTGCTCTTTTGGCACTTCCATTACTGCAACTACGCTGCAGCGATACTTTTCATAAATTTTAACCATCTGTGAAAGCACACCCTCGCCATTTTCATTTATACATAGATCATCTGCCAAAATAACCCCAAAAGCCTCGTCACGAACTAGCGTTTTGCCCGTATAAATAGCATGTCCAAGCCCTTTCATCTCGTTTTGTCTAGTAAATGAAAATGTGCATGAGTTCATCAAATTTCTTATCTCGCTAAGTAGCGACTCTTTTGAGCTACCAGCGATCTCTTTTTCCAGCTCGTAGCTAATGTCAAAATAGTCCTCAAGCGCCCTTTTCCCGCGTCCTGTGACAAAGGCCATATTATCCATGCCAGCCTCAAGCGCCTCATCAACGCCGTAATGAATGAGCGGTTTTGTAAGTATTGGCAACATCTCTTTTGGGAGCGATTTTGTAGCTGGTAAAAACCTCGTTCCGTATCCAGCCGCTGGAAATAGGCAAGTTTGTATCATTTTAGTCCTTCGTGAAAAATTGCAAAATTCTACTATCTTTTCCTTAATAATATAAATTTGTCTGAATTTACAAGGCTTTAATTAGCAAATTGATAAGATTTTTAAAATTTTTAAAAAAGAGCAAATTTGCAGACGATTGATAGGATTTTTAAAGCCCAGCTTGATATAAAAAAGTCAAATTTTTTAGCATTTTTGTGCCCGATAAGCTCGTTTAAAAGCTTGCATGAAAGCCTAAAAGAGGAGCATTTTAAGGCTGTTCACGTAGTTTGGGCGACAAGGGAGCTAAATAAATACGGCCAAATCGTTGAAAATCAAAGCGATGATGGCGAGCCAAAGGGCACTAGCGGCCAGCCAAGCCTAAATGCGCTAAGAGGGGCGGGGCTTATAAACGTTGGGGTCTTGATAGTTCGCTACTTTGGTGGGATAAAGCTTGGCACTGGAGGGCTTGTAAGAGCCTACTCTGGGGCTGTAAATGATGTGATAAATGAAGCGATAAAAGATGGTGGCGTGATGAAATTTGAGATAAAAGATGAGATCAAATTTTTTACGCCGTTTTCGCTGATAAGCCGCTTTGAGCACTATTTTGCCACTAAAAATTTAAGCGAGTTTGAAAGAGAATTTAATGACCTTGGAGCGATCTGGAGCGTAAATTTAAATGATGCTGATTTTGCCGAGCTATTTAAATTTTGCAAAGAATTTGAAGCAAGCGAATTTAAATTTTTAGCCCTACCACTTAGTGGCAAGAGTTTATTCGCTCATCAAAGCTAAATCATTGTAAAATCGCAAAAATTTTAAAAAGAAAGTAAAAATGGAAATTTGGAACGACATTTATAACCACTTTAACCCAGTCGCCTTTAGCGTCTTTGGCTTTAGCGTGCACTGGTATGGGCTTATGTATATCTTAGCCCTTGTTTTGGCACTTGCCATGGCAAAGTATCTCGTTAAAAAAGATAAAATCCCAATCTCAAATCAGCTTTTGGATAATTACTTTTTCTGGGTTGAAATAGGCGTTATTTTAGGCGCTAGGCTCGGCTGGGTTTTAGTATATTCAGGCGAAGTAAGCTACTACTTGACACAGCCTTGGCAAATTTTTAATCCATTTCATAACGGCGAATTTATAGGAATTCGTGGCATGAGTTACCACGGAGCAGTAGTTGGCTTTTTGCTTGCGACATATCTATTTTGCAAAAGGTATAAACAAAATTTATGGCAGCTACTTGATCTTTGTGCGGTTTGCATACCTTTTGGCTATACATTTGGCAGGATCGGAAATTTCTTAAATCAAGAGCTTTTTGGACGAGTTACAGATGTGCCTTGGGCGATAAATGTTTTTGGCCAACCAAGACATCCTAGCCAACTTTATGAGGCATTCTTAGAAGGTTTAGTTATTTTTATTATTTTATTTTTATATAGAAAATTTAAGAAATTTAATGGCGAGCTGATCGCGCTTTATGCTATTTTATACACTTTTGCAAGATTTATTTGCGAGTTTTTTAGAGAACCTGACTCAGGGCTTGGATTTATTATTTTTAATCTTTCAATGGGTCAAATTTTATCACTTATCATGTGTGGTTTTGGAATTTTTATTTATGCCATGCTTTATAAAAAATTTTCAAAGCTCTAATATAAGTGTTTAAAAAATATTAAAGTAAAAATCTGCTAGCATTAGCTTTATCAATTAATACTAATATTTAAATTAGTATTAAGAAATGATAATTTATTTCAAATTTCTTAGGAGGGCTCATGACCGGGCTTATAGAAGGTTTTTTGGGAAAACGGTCGGACGACAAAAAAAGTCGCACTCCAGCCGCTTGGGATAGATGGCAAAGTATTACAGGGTTTATTTTGGCCTGTTTTATATTGTGCCATATGGTTTTTACTTCTACTATACTACTTGGTAAAGACGCATTTAACGCTGTCGTAGGATTTGCGGAAGCTAAATTTTTATTTGGAGAAGCTACTTGGTGGATTACTAACGTTATTGCCGCGGTAATATTTGCCATTTTTATCGCTCATGCATTTTTAGCTATGAGAAAATTTCCAGCAAACTATAGACAATATCTAATGTTTAGAGGCCACAAAGACCGCATGAAGCACCTTGATACTACGCTTTGGTGGTTTCAGTTTTTAACCGGTTTTGCGCTATTTTTTGCAGCCAGCGCACACTTAGTGGATATAGTCTTTGGAGGACATATTACTGCAGATAAATCAGCGGCTGCATTTCATCAACTAGAAATTTTCTACTTCGCACTACTTGTTTTTATGGTCGTTCACGCTAGTATCGGTATGTACCGCTTGTATGTCAAATGGATAAGCATTGATGGTGCAAATAAGCACGAAATGTTTGTCAAAAGAAATAAGGCAAAAACAATTGTATTTGCCGTTTATGGCATACTTGCTATAATTGCGCTAATCGCCGATTTCGTGTGGATCAGCCATTAAAAAGGAGCTAGAAGATGAATGTAAAATATTATGATGCATTGGTAATTGGTGGTGGTCTAGCTGGTCTTAGAGCTGCTGTGGCTGCTGGAGAAAAGGGCTTAAGCACCGTCGTTTTAAGCCTAATACCTGTAAAACGCTCGCACTCTGCGGCTGCGCAAGGCGGCATGCAAGCCTCTTTGGGAAATTCAAAAATGAGCGAAGGTGACAACGAGGATGTGCACTTTGCCGACACGGTAAAAGGTAGCGACTGGGGCTGTGATCAGCAAGTTGCACGTATGTTTTGTCAAACCGCGCCTAAGGCGATCCGCGAGCTAGCCGCTTGGGGCGTGCCTTGGACTCGTATAACAAAAGGCGAAAGAAGCGCTATCATCAACGCTCAAAAAACGACTATCGTAGAAAAAGAAGAGGTCCACGGACTCATCCACTCTCGCGACTTTGGCGGAACTAAAAAATGGAGAACATGCTTTACGGCCGACGCCACCGGTCACACTATGCTTTTTGCCGTAGCAAACGAGGCTCTAAAGCACAACGTAGAAATTCACGATAGAAAAGAAGCTATCGCGCTAATCCACGCAAACAACCGCTGTTACGGCGCGATCGTTCGCGATCTAGTTAACGGCGAGATCACGGCATACGTTGCAAAAGGTACGCTAATCGCCACTGGCGGCTACGGCAGGGTTTATAAACACACTACAAACGCCGTAGTTTGCGAAGGTATCGGCGCGGCCATCGCTCTTGAGACCGGCGTAGCTCAGCTAGGAAATATGGAAGCTGTTCAGTTTCACCCGACTCCTATCGTTCCAAGCGGTATCTTACTAACGGAAGGTTGCCGCGGCGACGGCGGAATTTTACGCGACGTGGACGGATATCGCTTTATGCCTGATTATGAGCCTGAGAAAAAAGAACTAGCTAGCCGCGACGTCGTAAGCCGCCGCATCATGGAGCATATCCGCGCAGGTAAGGGCGTACCTAGCCCATACGGATATCACGTTTGGCTAGATATCTCGATCCTAGGACGCGAGCATATCGAGAAAAACTTACGCGATGTTCAAGAAATTTGCGAAATTTTTAACGGTATCGATCCTGCCGACACCGAAGTGTATACCGACGAGAATGGACGACAGCGCGGTAAAGGCTGGGCGCCGATCCTACCTATGCAGCACTACTCTATGGGTGGCATAAAAACTAAGCCTACAGGCGAGAGTCCTACGCTAGCGGGTCTATTTAGCGCCGGCGAGGCTGCGTGCTGGGATATGCACGGATTTAACCGCCTAGGCGGCAACTCCGTTTCTGAAACGGTGGTAGCCGGTATGATAGTTGGGGACTATTTTGCCGACTACTGCGGCAGCCACGAGATAGATATAAATACCGCAGATATCGAAAAATTCGTTAAAAAAGAGGAAGACTATCTAAAAAGCCTTGTCGAAAAAGAGGGTAAATTTAACGTATTTGAGATCAAAAACAAGATGAAAGACATCATGTGGGAGCACGTGGCGATCTTTAGAACAGGCGAAGGTCTAGCCGTAGCTGTAAAAGAGCTAGAAGAGCTTTACAAACAATCTTTAGACGTTAAAGTCACAAACAAGGCGTTATTTGGCAACCCTGAGCTTGAGGAGGCCTACCGCGTACCAAAGATGCTAAAACTAGCCCTTTGTATCGCAAAAGGCGCGCTTGATCGCACCGAGAGCCGCGGAGCGCACTGCCGCGAAGACTATCCGAAACGCGACGACCTAAACTGGCTAAACAGAACTCTAACTAGCTGGAAAGAGGGCGATACACTACCGACTATCGTGTATGAGCCACTTGATATTATGAAAATGGAGATGCCACCAGCATTTAGAGGCTATGGTGCGAAAGGTAATATTATTGAGCATCCAGATAGTGCCATCCGCCAAAAAGAGGTTGATGAAATTCGTGAGAAAATGCAAGCTGAAGGTAAGAGCAGACAAGAAATTCAAGAGGCTTTAATGCACTATGATCTTCAACCAAAATATAAAGCACCAAACGAAAGAGCAGGAATAGGATATGAGTAGAAAAATAACCATAAAAGCATTTAAATATAATCCATTAAGCAAAATTTCAAAACCACATTTCGCGACCTACGAGCTAGAAGAGACTGATGGCATGACATTATTTATCGCGTTAAATATGATTCGCGAGAAATTTGATCCAGATCTTAGCTTTGACTTTGTTTGTCGTGCTGGAATTTGTGGAAGTTGTGGCATGCTTGTAAATGGTAAGCCAAGATTAGCTTGTAGAACTCTTACTAAAGATTTTGAAAGCGGAGTAATCGAGCTTATGCCTTTGCCAGTTTTTAAGTTACTAAAAGACTTAAGCGTAGACACTGGCAACTGGATGAATGCGATGAGTAAGCGTGTGGAGAGCTGGATACACACAGATCACGAGACCGATATCTCTAAGCTTGAGGAAAAGGTTGAGCCTGAAGTGGCTCAAGAGGTATTTGAGCTTGACCGCTGCATCGAGTGCGGTATCTGCGTGGCTGCATGCGGTACGGCTATCATGAGGCCTGATTTCATCGGTGCGGTTGGACTTAACCGCGTAGCTAGGTTTAAAATCGACGCGCTTGATAAACGAACCGATGAGGACTTTTATGAGCTTATCGGCGACGATGACGGCGTATTTGGCTGTATGACTTTGCTAGGCTGTGAAGACAACTGCCCTAAACACCTCCCACTTCAAAGCCGCATAGCTTATATGCGTAGAAAAATGGCTGCTATAAAGTAGTCAAGGGGCTGTAAAAGCCCCAAATTTACTTCTAATTTTATTAAAAGAGACTGCAAATAGATGCCAAAAGGCATAAAAAGATATCAATAGATACAAATAAGAAAAATAAAAATATCAAAAATGGGATTGATAAGAGTGCGCCCATTATATAACCAAGTGGAAATGCAATAAATATAAAGACGATTCCAACACCAGAAACAAAACAAAAAATTAGTGCAAATATCGTAGCAAAGGTGTTTACAAACAAGCTAATATTTTCTAAAAGAAAATTTGTTAGACCAAGACTTCTCATGTTTTGATTATAGCTTTTAAGCCAAAAAATTTATATAATTTCAAAAATTTGCTTCATTTAAGGATATAAAATGTTACCAAGCTATAAAGATATGATGCTACCTATTTTAGAATTTGTCGCACAAAAGAAAGAGGCAAATAGAGCTGAAATTTCTAAATTTATAATTGAGTACTTTAAGCTAAAAGACGAAGATCTTTTGCAAAAAATAAAAAGAGGAACTCCAACTTATATAAATCGTACCGACTGGGCTTTATCCTATCTGGCTACAACAGCTCAAATAAAATCAAGGCCAGAAAAAGTGCCGCTTCAAAAAGTTGGTAGAAGCCTATTTGCTATAACAAATTTTGGCAAAGAGCTAGTAAGTAGTAAGGACAAAAAGAGCAAATTTCTCACTTGGTACGATGAAATTTACAAACAAGAGATAAGGCAAGAGAAAAAAGAAGCCACGGAAAATACCCCAGATGACAATATAGATGAAGCGCTTTGCAAGATAAAAGAAGAGCTAAAAAGTGAAATTTTATCTAGCATTTTAGAAAAAGAGCCAAGATTTTTTGAATACCTTGTAACAAAGCTACTTGAAAAGATGAATTATGGAGCTGGAAATCTTACGAACAAAGGCCCAGACGGCGGAATAGATGGCATCATAGACGAAGATGAACTTGGACTTTCTAAAATTTATATCCAAGCAAAAAGATACAAAGACGGCAGTAATATCCGTAGGCCAGAGATTCAGCAGTTTATCGGCGCTATTTCAAATAAAAATACTAAAAAAGGTGTCTTTATCACTACGGCAAAATTTACCAAAGAAGCTGAAAATTTCGCCAAAGATAATCAAAATTTTAGCGTAGTTTTAATAGATGGCGACAAGCTTGCAGAGCTAATGATAAAATACAAAGTCGGCGTTCAGACAAGCCAAATATATGAAATTTGCAAAATCGATACCGATTTTTTTGAGGAAAATAATTTTTAAAAATTTTAAGCCATAAAGTACTACTGCTTGGGATCATTTCAGTCTTACTTTATTTGTGTGCTTAAAAAATAAATTTAAATCTTTACTAACGCCAAAATAGTCCAAATTTACCAGCTTAAAATGCTTTTTAAATCAAATTTTACTCTTATAAACGCCGTCTAAAATTTAAGTGTTATAATTACAGCGAAATAACGATTTTAAGGAGAGGATATGCAATCTCGCATAATCACTGGCGTTTTGATGTTTGTTGCTATTTTAGTAGTTTTTTTTATTGATAATTATATTTTAAATTTTATCTTGCTCGGCGCTGTGCTTTATTTTGCATTTAATGAGTCGCTCAAGCTTTATAATATCGATCACAAACAGCTAGTTTTTGCCGCACTTGCTTTTTACGTGCTTACATATTTTACAAATCCAATATTCATAGCGATCCTTGCTATCATGCTAGTTGCTTCGATCCTGGCTCACATAAAAAGTGAAAATTTAAAGCTAGTCGCACCTTTTGTATATCCGACTACGCCGATCTTTATGATGTGGATGCTTTACTCAGAGTATGGCGTAGGCTATCTTGTATGGCTTATTTTAAGCGTAGTTGCAAGCGATAGTGGTGCATTTTTTGTTGGCAAAATGTTTGGCAAACATCCACTTAGCCCAAGCTCACCAAACAAAACAATAGAAGGCGCAGCAGGCGGCGTAGCAATAGGCACTGTGATTGGTTGCATCGTTGGAAATTTTGTCACCGAAGGATTTTTCCAAATTTTATTCTCAAGCTTTTTAGTCTGCGTGTTTGCAGTTTGGGGAGATCTGTTTGAGAGTTACTTAAAAAGACTTTGCGGCGTCAAAGATAGTGGTTCGCTCTTCCCAGGACACGGCGGCATGCTTGATAGGATAGATGGCTATTTATTTGGTGTAGTAGCCCTACTTTGGTCGCTCTCGTGGTAATACTTGGCTCAACTGGCTCAATCGGCAAAAACGCCCTTAATCTTTGCGAAAAATTTGGCGTAGAGGTTGAGGCGTTAAGCTGCGCTAAAAATGTAGATTTACTAAATGAGCAAATTTTAAAATTTAAACCAAAATTTATCTGCGTAGGCGATGAAAAGCTGGCTAAAAATGTAAAAAATATAGAAGCTAAAAATATCTTTTTTGGTGAGGCTGGACTGCTAGAAATGCTTGAAATTTCAAGCTCAAAAAAGGTGATAAACGCCCTTGTAGGCTTTGCCGGCCTTGCCCCTAGTCTAAAGACACAGACTCTTGGAAAAAGACTTGCGCTTGCAAACAAAGAGAGTCTTGTTGTTGGCGGCAAATTTCTAAAAACTAGAGAAATTTTACCAATAGATAGCGAGCATTTTGGGCTTAAATTTCTACTTGAAAACAAAACTGCACCAAAAAGACTCATCATCACAGCAAGTGGCGGCGCATTTTATAAAAAGCCGATCAAATTTCTAAAAGACGCCACGCCAAGTGACGCACTAAAACACCCAAACTGGGATATGGGCGCAAAGATCACGATTGATAGTGCGACGATGGCAAATAAGCTTTTTGAAGTAATGGAGGCTTATTGGCTTTATGGCATCAAGGAGATCGAGGCTGTGATAGAGCCAACTTCTGCGATACACGCCGTAGTTGAATTTATAGATGGCTCAAGCACGATGCACCTCTCGCGACCTGATATGAAGCTAGCTATCGCTCATGCTATGTTTGAAAATGTCAGTGAAAATATTGTCTCACACGCAAATTTACTTGATCTAAAAAATATAAAATTTCGTAAAATCAGCCTTAAAAAATATCCCATTTTTTCGCTAAAAGATGAAATACTAGCAAACCCCGATCTAGGTGTAGTGATAAATGCTGCAAATGAGATTGGAGTATTTAGCTTTTTAGAGAAAAAATGTTCGTTTTTGGATATCTCAAGGCTGATTTTAGGCTCAATGAAAAAATTTAGAAATTTAAAGATCGATAGTCAAGATGAAATTTTTGAAGTTGATAAAGAAGTTAGAAATTACGCAAAAAGGATGTTAAATGCAAAGGTATGAGGGTTATAAATTTGATCCAAAGCAAAGCTTAATCGGCGTTCAGTTTTTATTTGTCGCCTTTGGTGCACTGGTATTAGTGCCGATACTTACGGGACTAGATGCAAATGTAGCTCTCTTTACGGCTGGTCTTGGCACGCTACTTTTTCAGCTAATAACTAGAAAAAACGTCCCGCCTATTTTTTTAGCAAGCTCCTTTGCTTTTATCGCGCCACTTCAGTACGGTATCGAAAAATGGGGCATAGCCGTGACGATGGGAGGCGTTATATTTGCTGGATTTTTCTATGTTGCTTTAAGTCTTGTGGTCCGCTTTGGTGGAGAGAAAATTTTGCATAAAATTTTGCCTCCAGTTGTCGTTGGGCCGGTCATCATGACAATAGGCCTTATCCTTGCTCCAAATGCCGTCAAAATGGCAACATCAGCCACTGGAATTTATACTCAAAATGAGGCGATGATAGTTGCTGGCATTTCGCTAGTGGCTACTATTTTGGTAATGATGCTTGGGCGTGGCATGTTTAGGCTTATACCTATTTTACTTGGTATTATCACCGGATACATCGTAGCTTACTGCTTTGGCATGGTTGATTTTACCCCTATCTTTAATGCACCTTGGTTTAGAATGCCAAATTTCACCACACCAAAATTTGAGTTTGAAGCGATCATTTATATGATACCTATCGCTATCGCTCCAGCGATCGAGCACATAGGCGATATGCTTGCTATCTCAAATGTCACAAAAGAGGATTTTCTAAAAAATCCAGGCCTTAAAAACACACTCCTTGGAGATGGTCTTGCCACTTCACTTGCTGCTTTTTTTGGTGGCCCGCCAAATACTACATACTCAGAGGTCACAGGCGCAGTTAGCCTTACAAAAGCTTATAATCCAGCGATCATGACCTTTGCAGCGATCACTGCCATCGTGCTAGCCTTTGTTGGCAAGCTAGGAGCGGTGCTTTCAACTATCCCAGCCCCAGTCATCGGTGGCATCATGCTGCTACTTTTTGGCATCATCGCAAGCGTTGGTATGGAGACACTTATAAAAAATAAAGTCGATCTTGCAGACCCTAGAAATATGATAATCGTAGCTCTCATCTTTATCTTTGCCATAGGCGGCATGGTGCTTGACCTTGGAGCGGTTAAATTTTCAGGTATAGGGCTTGGCGCGGTTACTGGCATAGTTTTAAATTTGCTTTTACCAAAGACAAAGCATTACGAAGGATATTAATGCGTAAATTTTTACTTTTTTTACTAACCTTTACCACTGCTAGTTTAGCTAATACTTTAGACTATGCGCTCATCAAAAAAGGTGAACCAAGCGAAAACACGATGTTGTTAATCGGTGGCATTCAAGGCGATGAGCCGGGTGGCTTTTTGGCAGCCTCTATCGTGGCAACTGACTATAACATCACAAAAGGTTCGCTTTGGGTTGTGCCAAATTTAAATTTCCCAAGCATAATCGAGCGAAGTCGTGGCACAAAAGGCGATATGAATAGAAAATTTGCCCATGTTGATAAAAACGATCCTGATTACAACTCAGTAATGAAGATAAAAGATGTCATCACCGATAAAAACGTCACACTCATCTTAAATTTACACGATGGAAGCGGATATTACAGAGATAAATTTATAAACAAAGATGAAAATCCAGATAAATGGGGCAATACTTGCATCATTGATCAAAGCACACTTCCTGGTTCAAAATACCCAGAGCTTGAAAACATTGCTTCAAGCGTAAAAGACGTGCTAAACAAGCATCTAATAGATCAAAAACACCAGTATCACATCAAAAACACGCACACTGCGATGGGTGATAAAGAGATGCTAAAAAGCCTAACTTACTATGCTATCACGCAAAATAAATCAGCCTTTGCAAACGAAGCTAGTAAAAATTTAAACGCTGAGCAAAGGACTTATTACCATCTAATCGCTATTGAAGAATATATGAAAAAGGCTGGCATTAGCTTTACTAGGCCGTTTAATCTTGATGTTAAAAGCGTAAAAAAGGCGATCGAAAAAGAGATCAGACTCGAGCTTGAAAATTCATACGCGATAAGTCTTAAAAATCTAAAACCTTTAATAAATTTTGTCCCACTTAAAAAAGGTGAGTTAAACTATAGCTCACCAAATCCGCTAATAGCCGTCATAAAAGAAAATGGTAGCTTCAAAGTGCAGTACGGCAACCGCTTTGTTACTAGATTAAAACCACAATATTTTGAGTTTACAAAGCCACTTGAGGAAATTTTACTAATAAGTGACGGCAGCGAGCTTGCATTAAAAAGTGGCGATAAATTTAGCGTGAAAAAGAGCTTTAAAATAAAATCACTCAAAAACGTGCGTGTAAATGTCATAGGATATGGCACAAAAAGTATAGATGAGAGCGAGCAAGAAGTGACTAAAAATAGCCTAAATAAAAGCTACAGCATCGATAAAGACAGCAAAATTTACCGAGTCGAGTTTTATAAAAACGAAGATGGCAAAGAGAAATTTGCTGGCATGATCTTAGCGGAGTTTAAATGATACTTGGCATCGAAAGTAGCTGCGATGATAGCTCGGTTGCACTCATAGATGAACGCACTTTAGAGAAAATTTATTATAAAAAAATTTCTCAAGAGGAGGAGCACGCTATCTTTGGTGGCGTGGTTCCTGAGCTTGCAGCTAGGCTTCATACAAAGGCACTGCCAGCACTTTTAGAGGATATCTTGCCAAATTTTAAAGAAATAAAAGCGATCGCTGCAACAAATAAGCCAGGGTTAAGTGTGAGCCTAATAGGCGGTGTCAGCATGGCAAAAGCATTAAGCGTGGCTCTAAATATCCCACTAATCGCTGTAAATCACCTAGTTGGTCACATCTACTCACTATTTTTAGATCGTGAAGCCACCTTTCCACTTGGCGTCCTGTTAGTTAGTGGCGGGCATACGATGATCTTAGAAGTAAGCGAAAATGGTGAAATCACTGAGCTTGCAAGCACTAGCGATGATAGCTTTGGTGAGAGTTTTGACAAGGTTGCCAAAATGCTTGATCTTGGCTATCCAGGCGGTGCCGTAGTTCAGCAAAATGCACTTTTATGTGAGGATAAAGAGAGGTTTAAATTTACCATTCCACTTCTTCACGACAAGCGCCTTGAGTATAGTTTTTCAGGGCTTAAAAACCAAGTCAGAGTTGAAATTTCTAAGCTAGAAAATATCACTAAAAAAGATATCACTGACATCTGCTATGCCTTTGAAAATACTGCCTGTGAGCACATTTTAAACAAGCTTGAAAAGATCTTTTGTTTAAGAAATTTTAAGCGTTTTGGCGTAGTTGGCGGTGCAAGTGCAAATCTAAATTTACGAAAAAGGCTTGAGATGCTTTGTCAAAAAAACGAGTGCGAGCTTTTGCTAGCTCCACTTGAGTTTTGCTCTGATAACGCCTTAATGATAGCAAGAGCGGGACGTGAGAAGTACCTAAAAGGCGAGTTTGTAAGCCATAGCGAGCTAAATATAAATCCAAGAGTTAGCTTTAAAAAGCTTGAGTTAAATTAAACTTTTTAAAAAACATAAAATTTTGCGCCTAAATCTTGATAGCTTCGTAAGTAAAAACGTAATAAAATCTAAAAAATTTCAAAAAAAGAATCTTTAATGGACGAGTTTTTAAATCACGCTTGGCATTTAAATAAAATTTACGCCAATACCGATGCGAGCGTGCCTTTTTACCCAGATCTACTGGCGCTTCTTTTATCTTGTGATGAGAAAAATTTAGATGAGTTTATGGCTCTTGCCGAGTTTAGAAATATCTTAAAAAAGCTAGGCGTTGGACTTGATATCTTTAGCATACAAAGTGCCCAGCTAGCTACGCTAAAAGCACTAAATGATGCAAAAATTTCAAGTGATGAACTCGTAACCCGCTTACAAAAGCTATGTGATGAAAAGATAATTAGCCATGAAAAATTTGATTTTTTAATAAAATTTATAAGCAAAAACTCAAATCAAAATAAAGCTGAAATTTCTAATGCAAAACCAAAAGATCACTTTCACAAGAGTTTGGATTTTCTAAATGAGATAAATGAAAAAGCAAGCATGCTTGATGAAGATAAAGAATTTTTACTAGCTTTAAAAAATGCCAAGAAAAGATCAAATGAAACGCTTTTTAACATCGCAGTAAGTGGCGTCATAAACTCTGGCAAATCAACCCTTTTAAATGCACTTTTAAATAAATCCGTCCTTGGCGCTTCAAATGTGCCTGAGACCATAAATTTAACCATCTTAAAGCACGCATCAAATAGCCATGCAAAGGTAAATTTTTATAGCCCAGATGAGCTAGAAAAGCTTGGACTTTCAAGCAAAAATCTACCAGCTAGTAGCGTAGAGATCAGCCTAGATGAGATCAAAAACTATACATCTTCAAGCTCAAAAACAGCAAATCTCGTAAAAAGCGTTGAGCTTTATGATGACTTGGAGCTTTTAAGAGATAATGTCTGCATTATAGACACTCCGGGCATAGATGATGCGATCGTTTTAAGAGAGCAAATAACTACAAATTTTATGAAAGAGTGCGACCTTTTGGCTCATCTCATGAATGCCTCACAAAGTGCAACGCAAAAAGACGCACTATTTTTGAAAAAATGCCTTGGAAACTCGCACATCGTAAGAGTTGCTATCGTGCTAACTCACGCTGACGAGTTAAATCCAAAGGATATTAATGAAACGCTTAACTACGTAAAAAAGGCGATTGGCGAGCAGATAAATGATATTAAGATAGATTATTTTGCCCTTAGCGCGAAAGCTTATCTTGATGGCACTTTAAATAGTGGCGTGCCGGAGTTTAAAGAGTATCTTTACGATGTGCTTTTTGGCAAAGACTCTAAAAAATCAGCTCTAATTTTAAGCTCATATCAAAAAGAATTACAAAATATTTTAAAAACAAAACTCGAAGCCACAAAGGCTGAAATTTTGGAGCTTAAAGCCTTTACTTTAGAGCTAGAATCTTTGCAAAACGAGCAAGCAAATATCAAAAATTCTCTTAATGAAAATTTCACAAAACTTGAAAGGCTTTTAGAAAGCGAGCTAAAAAAACTCGATGATAAAAATGCAAAAGATATCTATAAAATGGGGCTTGAAGCACTACTACAAAATCTAAACGAAAAGATTAAGAGTGAGATCGCTTACTGCAAAAATAAAAGAGAAAATTTAAATCTAAAGCGTCTTACACAAATAGCAAAAACTACACTTTGTGACGGAGTTGCGGCACTTATGAGAGAGGCCAGAAATGAAACTTTAGTTCAGATAAAGTCGTGCGAGCAAAATATCGCTTTAAGCTTTGATGGCTTTAAGGTGAGTGAAAATAAAATTTTTAGTATAAATGACTTTTTAAAGCAAATGGGCGTGGAGCTTGATTTTGGTGAGCTTTTAGATGAACTTGAAGCTAAAATTTTAAGTAAAAATGAGCCAGATGAGGCACTTTTAAGTTTAAGACAAAATTTACTTAACAATAAAAGCATATCGCAGTTTTGTGAGACGTTGGCAGAACACGAAAAAAAGCTACTAAAAGAGCGAGTAAAGGCTTATGAGATGAGCCAAAAAGAGACTCTAAATCAAAGACTTTTAGTCCTTAATGAAAAACTTAATGAGCTAAATTTACAAAATCAAAGCTCAATTTCAAAGCTTAAACAAAAGACCTCCTTGCAAGATGAAATTTACTCACTTTTAGAGGATATTAAAAATGTTTAATGAGTTTATAAATGCCTACAAAGCGAGATATTTTAAGGTCTTTACAAATGATTTTAAGGGCGAGCTAGCTAGGTTTGTAAATGATCTAAACGATCCTAGCTTGCATATAAGCGAACAAATAAAAGAGAGCTTAAATTTACTAATAGATACTCTAAATGAGCCACCACTGATAGCTGTTATCGGTCAATTTTCAAGTGGAAAATCAACATTTTTAAACGCACTGCTTGGTCAAGATATCTTGCCATCAGGACTAACTCCAGTCACCGCAAAGGCTGTGAGACTAAAATTTGCAAAGATGCCACTTCTAAGCGTGAAATTTATAAATGGTAACGAGAGCCTACTAGCAAGTAGCGATCTAGCCGAGCTAAATAAGCTAGGCGAGCAAGTTTCTGGTATGACGCTTTATGCGCCAAGTGAGATTTTAAAAGAGATAAATTTCATCGACACTCCTGGCCTAAACTCGCTAAGAGATGCTGACACAAAAGAGACAAAAAATACGCTAAAAAAGGTTAGTGGCGCTATATGGCTAAGCCTTGCAAACAACGCCGCAAAGGCAAGTGAGCTTGAAAGTATCAAAGAAATTTTAAAAGCCAATGATCTAAAAGCGATCTGCCTAATCAACCAAAAAGACAAACTAAGTGAGGAGGAGCTTGAAAGTTTGCTAAAGCACGCTAGGCAAACTTATGGCGAGCTTTTTGAGGATATCATCGCTATCTCATCAAAGCAAGCTCTTCTTAGCATTACAAATAATGACAAAGACCTACTTGAAGCTTCAAATTTTAATGAAGCTCTAAAGGCTATTAAAGAGTGCTTTTTAGACAAGAGCTTTAAAGAAAATTTCATAAAAGTAAGGGCAAAAAAGATCGTAAAACTCCTAACCAACGAGCAAGAAAAACATCTAGAAATTTATGATAATGCGCAGTTGATTTTAGATGAATTTAGTGGCTCATTAGATGAGAGGCTGGAGGCGATAAAAGAGGAGTTTAAGCCAAAGATCGCTTTAAGTTATAGTCAAATGAGTGAAGTTATAAAACTTGCCGCCGATGAAGTATTTAAGCTACTTAAGCCATTTTCAAAGACAAAATTTAACGCTTCAAAGACGCTTTTAAACAAAGAAATTTATAAGCGTGAAAATTTTGAGGTAATAAGTCTTGATAGCGACGAAGTCTTTTCAAAACTTATCTACGAAGATGTGGTTTTTAATAAATTTTTTAAACGCTACAAAAAAGATCTAAAAGAGCTAGAAAATGCAATAACCTCAGCATTTAATGAGCTTTATAAAAATTTAGAGGATAAATTTTTAATATACAAATCTCGCTATGAAAATTACGCTAGCTTTGATGATCAAGCCTTGGCTTACGAAACAAAATCCATAAATACCTATGCCGGACGGACATATGAAAATTTTTTAAGAGAGTATGAAACGGCTAAATTTAAGGCCACACAAAAGGTCTCTTTGTTTTTTGAAAAGCTTGATATAAAGCTAGCCTCAAACTATGAAAACGCGCTCAAACTCGCGGTTTATTTTATAAAACAAAAGATAGAAAAGACGCTAGAATCGCATCTGCAGATAAATACACCACTTTATATTCCAAGTGCAAAAGACGTCTATGAGCGTATGCTTGATGCATTTAGTCTTTATGAGTTTGAAGCTTTAATGTGCTCAAATAGCTCGTTTTTAAATAAAATTTTGCTTGATATAAAGAGCGATTTTAATGAAATTTATACTTTAAAAATAGCAATGCTTGATGGCTTAAAAGCAAGAGTTAAAGAGCAAATTTCAAAGATCGAAGAGCTTTGTGAAAATTCATTGCTATTAAGATAAATAAATTTTTTAAAGCTTAGAAGCTATCCATTTAAGGATAGCTTTTATTTTATGCGTGCATTACACCGATCTTTGGTGCGTCAAATGCCCTGACACGCTTTGGCACGCCTTTAAATTTCTCGACATCCACAAGGCTTGTGTGAGCGGTGTTGCTCTGGCTCATCTTGCTTGATGGCACGTCTTTTGTGAGCACGTTTAAATTTCCGTGCAAGCAAAGGCTCTTCTCGCCTAGCAACTCTGGGTCGTACCAAGCGCCCTCGCTCACGATGACGACGTTTTGTGGCACATCCTCGGTCACAAAGGCACCGCACAAAATTTCACCCCTGTCGTTGTAAATTTTCACCATGTCGCCCATTTTTATCCCTCTAGCCTCGGCTGTTTTTGGGTTTATAAGCACTGGCTCGCTTTTACCCTCGCTAAATGCCTCTTCCCTGCCCCACTCTTTGGCGATCAGCCTTGCGATCTCGAAGTCACTCTTACTCTCACCAAATGGCTTAACAAGTGGCTTCATCGCAAATAGATACTCGCTAGTTGAATTTGCCATCTCGATGTCCGTTCTCTCATATTCAAGTGCAGCTGGCAGGACGATGTCGCTAAATTTAGCTGTACTTGTCCAAAATGGCTCGCAAGTGATGATAGCATTGACATTTCGCATAGCTTTTATCGCTCTATTTGCGTCAGGATGCCTTGTGAAAGTCGAGCCATTTGCATTAAACATCACTCTAATCTTTGGCAGTTTATAGCTCTTACCGTTTCTTGTTATCTCCTTGCCTGGGCTTAGAAGCGCGTCTATGAGCCTTGAGTTTGGCATTTCGTAGCCCTTTGTCTTTGGCACCAGCCCGCTATCAATAAATTTTTGTGGCACCTTCGTCTCAAAAGCCGCTAGTTTAGGCGCTATATAGCTCTCATCAGCGTTTTTGTGCATACCGTCATTTGTGACAAAGCCACAACCCTCTTTACCGATGTGTCCAAGCATCGCATTTAGTGTCACAAGCACCCAGTACGCCATCTCACCGTGATCTTGTCTTTGAATGGCGTAGCCACTAATTATCACTGAGTCATTTTTAGCTAGATCTTCGCTAAATTTAGCAAGATCTTGCTCGCTAACGCCACAAATTTTGCTTGCCCAAGCTAGGTTTTTATTGAATCCGTCTTTTGTGCCAAGCATGTACTCTTTAAATTTATCAAAGCCAACGGTGTACTTTTCTATAAATTCTTTGCTGTAAAGCCCTTTTTCATAAAGGTAGTTACACATACCTATCATCATCGCTGTATCGGTGCAAGGAACGACTTCAAGGTATTTTGAGTTGAAGTATTTTGCGCTATCGTTGTGATAAACGTCAACACTATAAATTTTCATCTCACCGCTCTCACCTTTTTTTCTGATCTCGTCATAGTATTTATATGAGTTATGAAGCGGCACGCCAATGGCGATTTTATTTGAAACGACTGGGTTTGTGCCCCAAAACACGATCGTTTTAGCGTTTTTTAAGATCGCCTCCCACTTTGTTGGCACTAGCACAGGATCGACGAAGCCAGTGACGTGAGGCATGATGACAGTCGCTGCGCCGTATGAGTAGCCACCTAGCTCATTTACGTAGCCACCAAGCACGTTAAGTAGCCTTTTTGCAGTCTTTTGGCTGTGGCCTACTTTGCCGAGGCTACCCCACTGATAAACCTGTCCGTAGATCGCTTCAGCACCGTATTTATCAAAATTTTCTTTTAAAATTTTTGCACTTAGCTTTATAGCCTCGTCCCAGCTCACACGTACAAATTCCTCTTTACCACGAAGCTCTGGCTTTGGGTTGTTTGGATTGGCTAAAAAGCTCTTTCTAACAAATGGATATTTTACTCTGCTCTCGTTTTGGATGTAGTCAATGACTGCGTTATTTAGCTCGTTTGGATAAGCATCGCCCTCAAATGGCACGGTCTCAACCACGCGCCCTGCGATAGTTCTTACATAAAATGCGCCAAATTTATTTGCACTTAGTCCGCTTTTCTTGTCAAATAACGCTTGCTCTGCGCTGCCAAGCTCGTTTGCTTGAAGGCTAACCGCGCCTAATGCGCTTAATCTTAAAAAGTCTCGTCTTTTCATTCTTTCTCCGATTTTGGTTAAATTTATTGTTTTTAGTTGGTTTTAGAAATTATAAATTTAGGGTTTTGTATCATTTCATCGTTTAAAGGCCTTGTAATGTAATACGCAAACTTGCGTCTAAATTGCGCTATTTTAGCCAAAAATTTTTAAAGGATGGGCAGATGATTGGATTTTATGTAAATGTAAAGTTAAAAGCTGGATGTGAAGCGAAATTTGAAGAAATTTTAAAAGAGATAGTGCCAGCTTCAAGAAAAGATAAAGGCTGCATAAGCTACGAGTGCGGCGCAGTTGTGGGCGGTGAAAACGAATACTGTTTTATGGAGATCTGGGAAGATCTTGCAAGCCAAAAAGAGCATATGAAAAGCGCTCATATGGTGAAAAATGCAGCTGCGCTGGAGGCTTGCAAAGAGAGCCAAGAGGTGAAAATAGTAAATTTTGTAAGCGTAAAGGAATAATATTTGCTTTAAAAAGGGCAAAATCCACAAAAAATGAGCGAAGAAAAAATGCTTGAGATGATAAATGCGACTGCTGATATTATATTTATGGCCGTACTTAGGGGGCGAGTGAGCTTTGAGGCTTGCAAAAAAGATAGAGAATTTATCGACTCTTTAAGAGAAGAGCTACTTGGCAAAAATCCAAATAAATTTAAAATCGCGCAAAACTCATACCAAATGATCGCCATTTTTGAAAAATACCGCAATAAAAAATAATTCCACTTAAAATTTAAATCCATTTGCCGATATAGTGTTAAAGGATTTGACATGATAAACGCACTAAATGGATTTAACCAAAGCTTTAGCTATCAAGACGCTTTTAGTAAGCGCCAAGCCACAAACGCAAATTTAAATAAAGCAGAAATTCTCACCACAACTGCAGATATCAAGCATCTACCGCTCTCTGGCTACTCATCAAATGATAAAATTTCTATCTGGGGCAAGATAAATGGCCTTGATAGCGGAGCGAGCAAAGATGAAATCTCTAGCCTTAAAAATTTCGTTGATAGCACGAAGCTTTGGCGAGCAAGCTACATTCTAACTAGCGAGAAAAACGGCTTTAGCGTAGATGAGTTCATCAAAAATCACAAAATGAATGTAAATAACAAAATAACTAACAATGCTTTTGGTGCTCTTTATCTAAGCCGTGAGGCTACAAATTTACTAGACTCTGATCTAAGTATCGATGAGTTTAAAGATAAATGGCTGGAATTTACCGCCGAAAGGATACTTGGCGAGCATGCAAATGTAAAAATTTCTTTTAAAGACGGGGCTTTACATTACGAGCAAAGCTCGGATAAAAAACGTATAGAATTCTTGGGTCAGCCTATGTTGCACCGTGTGAGCTACGCTGATAAAAATAGCAAAGATGAGTTTTTAAAATTTCTAAAAACAAGTTATGAAAAGGGCGAGAGCATCGCCGATGTGCTTCAAAATATCGCTCTTACGCCAGTTAGAGAAAATGGCGATGAAGAGATAGAAGAAGAGAAATTTAAGCCTATGCAAGTTACCAAAAAGAGCGTGACCTACACCGATAAAGATATAAAACGTGAGTTTTTTGAGGAATTTATCAGGCGCGAGGTTGAAAATGGAGCTAGCTTTGATGATCTAGTGCAAAAGCTAAACAAACTAAAGCCAAAGGATATTCTCGCTTAGCTTTGGCTTTATGTTTAAATTTCTAGGGGCTGGCTTGGCTCCAAAATTTCTAATTAGGCTTAAATTTATAAAGCCAGCTTGGCTCACCAAATTTCTACTCAGGCTAAATTAAAAAGCTAGCCAGCTTTGCCCCTTAATTTTCTACTTTGGATTATTTATACTTATCACCATATTTTCCTCATCAAGATATAGTTTAGCTGCCTCTTTGACATCGTCATTTGTGATGGCTTTTACCGCACCTATGTACTCATCAGCCGTATAAAGTGGCGTGTTAAAAATTTTATTTGAGATGATGAGCTTTTGCCAAAACTCAGGCTTTTCGTAATCTTTTTTTATAGAAATTTCACTCTGTGCTTTAAAATCCTCCAAATGCTTTGGCAAGATCGCGCCACTACGCTTTATACTAGCTATTATCTGCTTTATCTCAGCGATAATCTTGTCCGTGTTTGCAGGATCGCAAGTAAAGCTAATTAGCATATCTGAATGCTCAAAAGAATAGCGTGAGAGCTTGGCATTTAGGCTAAAGCCGTATGTTTGCCCCTTATCTTCTCTGATCTTTTCTCGAAGCGCCGTTTTTAAAATTTCACTTAATGCCCTTAGTTTAATCGCTCCTTCAAAGCTATATTTAGCGTCAGAATTTATGATATTTATGCCAACATCGCTTCTTTTTGTGCTTTGATACTCCCTTTTAAAGGTGTGCTGACCCTTGATACTTCGCACGCCATCATCTTTAAACTCTTCAGCTTCACCAAGCTTTGGCAGAGTGGCGATATACTTTTTAACAAGCGGCAAAAGCCTCTCTTCGTCGGTATCGCCGATGATTACAAAAGTATATGAGGCTGCGTTTGTAAATTTATCTTTGATGATCTCTTTTAACTCATTTAGCTTTAACGCATCGATATCAGACATCTCAAGCGGCGCGACACGTTTATTGTTTTCATAAAAAAACTTGCTAAATTCGGTGCTAAATTTATATTCAGGCAAATTTTGCTCTTTGCTTAGCTCATCTTTTGCTCTTTGCTTTATCCTCTCAAGCACGTTTGCATCGGCTTTTGGAGCGTTAAATTCTAAATTTATAACAGCTAGCAGCGAGCTAAGATCGCTTGTGCTTGATGAGCCATAAAATCCTTGCGTAAGACCCTCAATATTCTTTTGATAGCTTACGATCTTGCCATTTAAAATTTTTGATAACTCATAGTTATTAAATTTACCAACACCGCTTTCATTTGTGAGTGCCACTGCAAAGCTGCCAAGCTTTGGATCAGCCAAATTTGATGTGCCTCCTTTGCTGACGGCTGCAAACAAAACGCTATCTTTTTTAGTAGCTAGTGGCTTAAAGATAACTTGCGAGCCATTTTGCATTTTATAGGTATAAATTCCATTTTTTTCATCAAAGCTTCTTGAGCTTATCTCTTTTGGCTCTAAATTTTCATTGCCTAGGCTCTTATCGTTGTTGCTAGCAGATAGGCTTGTGTTATAAGCAGGTGCCTTGGCAAAAAGCTTTAAAAACTCATCTTTGCTAAGCTTATAACCATCTTTGCTAAAAATTCTTACACGCTCATCAGAAATGGCCAAAATTTGTCTAAATCTAGCATTCACGTCAGCTAATGTAATCTCGTTTAATAGCTTTAAACTAAGCTCTTTGTCGTCTTCGTCGCTTAACACAAAGCCACCATTTTCTATCATATTTAAAATTTGTCCAGCGTAAGCGCTTGATTTTTTAGTCTTTGAGCGTTTAAATTTTGCATCTACGTTTGCCACAAACGCCTTTTTTACATCTTCGAAATCTTCTTTATTAAAGCCAAACTCTTTAATGCCTTTTATAACGCCAAGCATATCTTTAAGACTTGCGTTAAAATCGCCTCCAAGTACATTTGTTTCAAAACTATAAATTTTCTGCTTTGCTTGAAGTGTTTGAGCTATAAAATCAGTGCTTAAATTTGATGAATTATTTGCATTTTTTTGCTCATAAAGCATATTTATTAGGCTTGCGATAAGTGCATCTTCTAGATTTCTCTTTGCGTCAGCCTCATTTAAAACTGGGCTAAATTTATCAAAATAGCTAAGTCTAACTAGCTCCATTCCAGTTTCATTCGAGTCATAGTTAAAAATATTTAAACCACTTTTAAAGCTGATATTTTTTTCTGGATGAATGTAAGAATTTGTATTTTTTGCTTGGCTAAAGCTTTTTTCGATTAAGCTTTTTATCTCATTTTTATCAAAGTCGCCAACGGCTACAAAGCTCATAAATCTTGGCTGATAAAGCCTCTCGTAAAATTCTTGCATATGCTTAGCATCTACGCTTTTGATGACGTTCATGTCGCCTATTGGCACTCTTTTTAGATAGATACTGCCCTTAAAAATATCCTTTGTTTGAGCCAAATAAAGCCTATATCCTGGCGTATTTCTCTGGCGCTCTTCTTCCATTATGACGCCACGCTCCTTATTAAGCTCCTTAGGATCGATTTTAACGCCATCTATCCAATTCGAAAAGACCTTAAACGTATCTTGTAAATTTTTCTCATTTACATTAATCGTTAAGACATAGCTCGTCTGATCGTAGCTCGTCTGCGCGTTTAGATCGGCTCCAAATTTCACACCAAGGCTCTCAAGCTGTTTAATGAGCTCATTTTTGCTAAAGTCGCGGCTGCCATTAAATGCCATGTGCTCCAAAAAGTGAGCAAGACCTTGCTCGCCATCTTTTTCATCAGTTGAACCAGAATTTATAACAAGATAAAAAATAGCTGTTTTTTGTGGAAATTTATTCTCTTTGATATAGTATTTTAACCCATTTTTTAGCTCTCCATTTAACATATCTTTATCGTTTTGAAGCGCAAAAAGACCCATTACTAGGCAAAAAAGCAACAAAATTTTTCTCATTATTTTCCTTTTTAATTTTAATCGATAGACAAAGCAGAATTTAGCATAAGCCTGCAAATTTGCAGGCTAGAAGGTTATTTTAGATCGTATTTTTTAAGTAAAGCTTCGTAGCTTCCGTCTTTTTTCATTTCATCTAAAATTTGATTTATTTTTTCTATTAACGCGCTCTCTTTTCCTTTATCAAAAGCTATTGAAAAGCCCTCGCTGCCATCAACTTCTTTAAAAAATGCCTCAAGTTCTGGATTTTTCTTGATAAAGCCGTATCCGATAGAGCTATCAAGAATGACTGCGTCAAATTTACCAACTTTTAATCCCATGATAAGTGGCACAATATCTTCTGAAGGCACTACTTTTACGCCATTTATAGCATTTGCTGCTAGCTCTTGGACGGTGCCTTGTTGCACGCCAACTCTTTTGCCAGCTAGCTCTTCTTTAGCTTTTAATGCGTCATTATCTTTTTTCTTTAGATAGAGGTTTTCAGTTAAATAGTATGGCTTTGTAAAATCAATCGACTTTAATCTATCTGAAGTCGCACTCATCGCACTTATAATGCCATTTATTTTGCCAGCTTTAAGTGCTGGGATAAGGCCGTCAAAACTCATATTTACTATCTTATATGAAAAACCTGCACGCTTTGAAATTTCATCGATAAGATCGATATCAAAACCTGTTATTTTATTATTTTCATCAATATATTCGAATGGCGGATAGTTCGCCGCTGTGCCAAATTTTAGCTCATTTGCACAAAGAGCAACAAAAGCTGTGAGTAAAAGAGCAAAGATCTTTTTCATAATAGTGTCCTTTAAGGTGATTTAGTGGCTTAATTATCAGTATTTCTCTATTAAAAATTGTTTAAATCCGTAATAAAAGAAAAATGCTATAAATAATCGTATAGCAAAGTAGCATATAAATTTTTATAGATAAGTTCCATCCCTTAATTATTTTAAGGGATGGAATAGTAGGAGCTCTAAGAGTAAGTCAAAGATTAAAATTTACTTTTTCTAACTTCGTTTACTATCGCCTTAGCCATATCGTCAACATCAGATGTTACTTCATTTGCTTTATTGACAATTACTACATTTTCTTTTGTAAGTGTGTCTATTTGCGCAACTGATTGGTTTATCATATTGATTCCCTCACTTTGCTCTTTTATAGATTCACTCATTTCATTGATTGATTGAGCTAGTACATTTGTATTTGCTTCGATCTCTGTTAGAGATTTTTGAGTTCTCTCTGCTAGTTTTCTAACCTCATCTGCAACAACCGCAAAGCCTCTACCATGCTCTCCTGCACGTGCTGCCTCGATCGCGGCATTAAGAGCTAGTAAATTTGTTTGATCAGCTATATCTCTAATAATAGTTATGATGTTTTTGATCTCGTCACTTTGTCTAATAACATCAGATGTTTTTTGAGATATTGCATTCATTGAGCTTGACATTTGCTCTACTGCGGCAGCAGACTCTTGAAGTGAGCTTGCTTGTACATTTGCGCCTTGAGTTAGTTCTTTCATTGACTGACTTAAAGCCTCAGCCTTTTCTTCTAGCACATGGGCTTGATCTAAATTTGCCCTTAACATCTTGGCTATCTCTTCACCAAGAGCATTTATACCAACCGCCATTTTGCCATCATCTTCAAGCCTTTTAGTAAAGTCTTGTTTTTTAAAGCTTTCTAGTAGATTTAACACGTCGTCGCCATTTTCCGCAATAGCATGTTTAAGTGCGATTTGTAAGTCTTTGAAAGTTTGTTTTAGCTGGCTAAGTGCAGGATTTGAAGTATCTGCGTTAAGCTGAGCTACGTAGTTACCTTTGCCGATTTGATTTACAAAAGTATTTGCTTCTTTAATGAAATTATTTTGCTCAGATAAATTTGCCTCTATTTGTTTGATATTCTCATTAATCAGTGCACTCATCTGTCCGATCTCGTCGCTACCGCTACGATCTAAAAATTCAGCCTTATTAGATTTATAATTTAAGAAGTCAAAAAATCTAACTAAGCCATTTTTAGTCTGATCTATACCAGAGATCAGGTTTTTACCTATTAATGTAGATACTAGCAACATAAGCAAAATACAAATCGCAATCACAATAGAACTTATAATAAGTTCGGTATCTGCCTCGCCTTTAATTCGCTTTGCATCTTTTTGCATATTATCAAGCAGCTTAAGCTCAAGCTCTCTCATAGCATCTATCGTAACACTTATCTTTGAAAACCAACTCGCTGCATCATAAGATGCATCTTCAGTGGCAACTACATTTTTAATAATATTCATAGCATCTACAAAATCAGCCTTTTTTCTAGCGATGGCATCAAATTCATCGCTAAATTCTTTTGGGTTGTAATCGTCAAAATCCTGCATAAATTTATTTATGACGCTATTTAGTGCAACTACTTTGTTATAGTCATCTTTACTTATGCTCTTTTTAGTAAAAATTCCATTTAAAGTAGCACGCAAAATACCAAAAGACTCTTTTATCTCACCAACAATAATGATACGCTTTAGATCATCTACCAAGCTAGGCTCGAGCTTATCACTATATCCATTTATAGCAATGACCTCTTTTCTTAAAATTTTTGTTATACGGCTAATTAGATCATTGCCACTTTTTTGATCTACATTTGAGCGGATACTATTTATCTCTGAAACTATTTCATTTTTCTCTTCAAGCTTATCAAGCGCAGCATCTACTTTTTTACGCTGCTCTAATAAATTTTTATTATCCCCTCCTGCTAACACGCCTGAGCTAAATCCGCGTTCTTTTTGCATCTCATGGATAAAATTATTTTGATTGATTATTGTATCCACGATTTTCTCGCTAAATTCTGCTTTTGAGCGAGTTTTTAAGATACCATTTAGCATGTATGCACTCATGATACCAAGGCCAATAAGACTGACGATAACTATCGCCATAATCTTAGATTTAATACCTAGATTATTCATTTTCTCTCCTTTTAGTTTTTCTTAATATCTGCTTCAAAAAATAAAGTCATACGACTTTAATACTTAAAATTCATCAACCAAAAAATACTTTTGGTTGCTTTTATAAAAAATATTGATTAGCCTATTTATGTAAAATTTTAATTTAAATTTAGCTTTATTAATTATTAGGATTTTTTTAACAAAATTGTGATACATGCAAATAGAAAATAGCACATTTAAAATAAATGCCGTTCTCATCCTGAGAAGCTCCATTTTTTCTCCTTGAAAATAATTAAGTCATTTTATTAATTTTACTTTTAAAAGATGTTAAATTTTAAAAATTAGAAAAAAGTGAGTTTTTTGCAGAGAATTCCTGCTTCTCTGCAAATTTTGTATTTAGATTTATTTCTTTAATCCATATTTATCTAGCATTTTGTCAAATTCGCCAGATTTTTGTAGCTCATCGATTGCTGCGTCTATCTTCTTGATAAGCTCAGTGTGTTTGCCTTTATCAAACGCCATTGCAAATCCTTCCGTGCCATCAGGAACTCTTAAAAATTCTTCCAAATCTGGATTTTGTTTTAAATATTCAACCCCTATCGGACTATCAGTTAGTACAACGTCGATTTTACCAGCGTTTAGTGACATGATGGCAGCTGCTACATTTTCAGCAGGTATCGACTTAGTAGTTATGCTTTTGGCTGCTTCTTCTTGCAATGTTCCTACTTGGGCTGAAATTTTCTTATCCTTAAGGTTGTCTTTATTTACATCTGAGCCTTTTTTGCGGATAAATAAATTTTCTGAAAAATAATATGGCTTGGTGAAATCAACCGATTTTCTTCTCTCATCAGTTGCACTCATTCCGCTTATGGCAATATCAATTTTACCGGTTTTTAATGCTGATATTAGTCCATCAAAGCTCATATTTGCAACATCAAATTTTATTCCAGTTTTTTTGGTGATCTCATTTAATAAATCTATCTCAAAGCCAACAATTTTATTGTTTTCATCAAGATATTCAAAAGGTGGATAATCAGCGCTCGAGCCAACTTTATAAACTACATTTTTACTAGCTTCTTCGGCATTATTTACTGCATTTTTTTTATTAGCATCATCGCCACAACCTAGTAAAAATAAAACCAAGCTTGCCATCAAAAATTTTAAAATTTTACTCATTTTCTACTCCTTTAATGATTTAAAATTTTGCCTAAAAACTCTTTTAAACGCTCATGTTGCGGATTTGTAAAGACATTTTTTGGTGTGTCATCAACTGCGATTCTGCCTTTATCCATAAAGAAAATTCTATTTGCTACATTCCTTGCAAAGCCCATTTCATGGGTAACCACAAGCATCGTTATGCCCCTTGCAGCAACATCTTTCATAATATCAAGCACCTCTCCGATCATCTCAGGATCAAGCGCACTTGTCGGTTCATCAAAAAGTATCACTTCTGGCTCCATCGCTAGGCTTCTAGCGATCGCAATACGTTGTTTCTGTCCGCCTGAGAGCTTGTGTGGATAGGCAAATTTCTTATCGCTTAGACCCACGCTTTTTAGTAACTCATCGGCTCTTTTTTCTGCACTTGCTTTATCTAAAATTCCCGCTTTTATCGGAGCTAGGGTTAAATTTTGCAAGACGTTTTTATTTGCAAAAAGATTAAAGTGCTGAAAAACCATGCTCACTTTTTGGCGAATTTTATTTATATCTGATTTTTTATTGAGGATATCTTCGCCATTTATCTTTATGTATCCACTATCTGGCTCCTCAAGGCGGTTTATGCAGCGTAAAAATGTACTTTTTCCACCACCACTTGGACCAATTATTGCTATAACTTCACCCTTTTTTATATCTATGCTAATATCATTTAAAACACGCAAATCGCCATAACTTTTGTTTAAATTTTTAATCTCAATCATGGCGGTTTAATCTCCTCTCAAGTAGTTTTGTCAAAAGTGTAAAAAATTTAACACTCACATAATAGACAATGCCTGTAAAAATGACTGGCTCTGGACTATAAAAGACCGCTTGCAAGCTCTTACTTTGCATCGTGATATCAACGACGCTTATATAGCCCACGACTGATGTCTCTTTAAAAAGTGAGATAAACTCATTTGCAAGAGCTGGTAAGATATTTTTTGTAGCTTGTGGAAAAACTATCTCGCGCATCGAAACATAGTAGTTTAGGCCCATCGCACGAGCCGCTTCCATTTGTCCTTTATCGACACTGTTTATGCCACTTCGCACGATCTCGGCCACATAAGCAGAACTATTTAGTCCAAGTGCGATGAGAGCTACATAAAAATTATCACTCCATGTTGCAAAAATGACAACTGAAAATATTAAAAGTTGAAGTATTACAGGTGTTCCACGTAAGATATCGATATATTCATCGATTATAAAATTTAAGACTTTAATATTTAAAAATTTAATAAACGCCAAGGTAAATCCAAGTGTTATGCCTATGGCAATACCGCCTATAGTAAGCCCTAAAGTCACTCCATAACTTTTGATATAAGCGATCTCTTGAGCCTCACTAAGATTTCTTGGATAGAAAAAATATGCTCCAAGTGAGACAATTATTATAAAAAATAGAAATTTAGCTAAATTTTGAGCCTTCAACTTTGTCCTTCTCTTTAAAATATGGCTTTAAATAATACGAAAAAATTTATATCATTTTGCTTAAAAGTGTTTAAGGATCGGCACCGAATGTTGTAATTTAAAAAAATTTATATTAACATAAGCCATTTATCTTAATTTGAAAGGAAATTTATGAGCTTTGGGTCTTATTTAGCCATCGCCATCTATTTTGGCTTTTTGCTCTTTATCGGACGATATTTCTACGATAAAAATGCAAGTATGAACGAGTATCTGCTAGATAACCGTCGAATGGGTCCAGTAGTTACTGCACTTAGTGCTGGTGCTTCTGATATGAGTGGTTGGATGCTACTTGGCGTGCCCGGAGCATTATACGCAACTGGCATAGCAAATGTGTGGATGATAATCGGTCTTATCATTGGAGCTTACTGCAACTATTTATTTTTAGCAAAGAGGCTTAGAATTTACACTGAAGTTGCGAGTGATAGCATCACGATACCAGACTTTTTAGAAAATCGCTTTAAAGATAGGACTAAAATTTTAAGAATCATCTCTGGTCTTATCATTTTGATATTTTTCACACTTTATGTAAGTAGCGGTATCATCGCTGGAGGAAAGACATTTGAGAGCTTTTTTGGTTTAAAATTTGCCTACGGAGCGGTCTTTACACTTGTCATCGTGGTCTTTTACACATTTTTTGGTGGATTTAAAGCAGTTAGTATAACTGACGCATTTCAGGGGCTTTTGATGTTTTGTGTCCTAGTCTCGATCCCAGTCGTAGCATATCTAAATTTAGACTTGCCAAGTGATACAAATTTACTAAAAGAGATAAGCAAGCTTGATGCAAATCACCTAAATCCATTTAGAGATCAAACTTTTTGGGGAATTTTAGGACTTATGGCTTGGGGATTTGGCTATTTTGGCCAGCCACATATCATTGTTAGATTTATGGCGATACGCGATTCAAAAGAGCTTGCTAAAGCAAGAAGGATCGGCATTGGCTGGATGAGCATTGGGTTGCTTGGTGCGATTATGAGCGGACTTATCGGCTTTGTCTACTTTAGTCAAAGAGGCGGTCTTAGTGATCCTGAGACGGTGTTTTTAAAGCTTGGTGAGCTACTTTTCCCACCATTTTTTATAGGCATTATCATCTCAGCTGTACTTTCAGCGATAATGAGTACCATCTCAAGTCAGCTTTTAGTTACATCTAGCTCGGTAACAAAGGACTTTATCTTTGCATTCTATAAAAAAGAGATTAGTCAAAATACACAAACAGCGATCAGTCGCTATGCTGTCGTAGTAGTAGCCATAGTTGCTACCATACTCGCCTTTATCTCGACAGATAATGTTCTAAACGTCGTTGGCAACGCTTGGGCTGGATTTGGTGCGAGCTTTGGACCGGTGCTGCTTTTTAGCCTTTACTGGAAGCGCATGAGTGCACTCGGAGCATTAGCTGGTATGATAGCTGGAGGTGCGACAGTAATATTTTGGATCACTTCAGGGCTAAACGCTTATGTTTATGAAATTTTGCCTGGCATCATAGCGTCTTGCATAGCGATCATTAGCGTAAGCATCTGGGGAGATGCGATAAATAAAATGACGAGCGAACCTCACGAGCAAATTATAAAAGATGAATTTGAAAAGATGAAAACAAGGCTTTAAGCCTAAACTTACAAGAAATTCCTAGTATCTTGTGCTAGGAATTTCTGCTAATTCTCTCTTAAAATTTTAATCCCTTTTTTAGTTTTCTTATCAAAAATCTAGCTGGATGAAGCTCATGAAATAGCGATCTTTCTATACAAAGTGGGCGATCAAGCGCAAGATCAGCTATCAAATTTGCTCCAAGTATTGCTGTGCAAAGACCTCGCGAGCCGTGAGCAAAATTTACAAAGACATTTTTTTCGTAGCTTGCTTTTGGATTGTTATCTCTATTTTTGCTCCAAAATAGCCCTTTGTAGTTTTGCTTGTAAAATTCTTCGTCATGCAAGGCGCCAATTATCGGAAATCTGTCTCCACTATAGCTCCTATATCCCACACGTGAACCGATAATGGTGGCTTTTTTGATGTCGAAAAACTCGCTTACATCGCTTAAATTTTTAGTATTATCCTCAACTTTAGGCGTATCACAAATTTCATTTCTGGTATAAGTAGCGCCGATAACTTGCACTCCTTTAATGACTGGGCAGATGTAGCCTTTTGCGCTTAGCGGCATGGCATTTTTTAGCACTGGTTTTAAGTGGGTTACTTGGCCACGGACACTACTTATTTGCATGTCGTAGCCATTAAAAATTTCACTGCTCTTACTGCCAGTGCAAAAGACCAAGATGTCAGCCTCCAAGCTTTTGCCGTTTTTAAATTTAACGCTAATCTTGCCGTTTTGTAGATGCGCCCTACTCTCATACTCGTGATTAAATAAAATTTCAAAGTTGCTTGAGAGAAATTTACAAATTTCTCTTGGCCTAGCGTATGCACCGTCTTTTATAAATATCCCAGGATATGGCTTTAAGTTCTCATCAAATTTAAAAATATCCTCTACGCTTTGAGTTTGCCACGAGCCATATCTTTTGATGAGCTCATCATCAAATGCGTAGTCGATGCAGCCACTAAATTTAATAAGGCTTTTTGGCAAAGTTGCCTTGTAAAATCTCACTGCTTGCAAAAATGCGTTTAAATGCATGCGGCCTAAATTTACCCCGGGCTTGGTAGCTAACGGCATCAAAGCGCCACAGTGATTACCAGAGCCATTTGTAGCCACTTCGACCTTTGCCTCGGCGATCACCACTTTAAAGCCATTTTTGGCTAGCTCGCCAGCTGTTGCAAGTCCAGCCACGCCAGCTCCTATGATAAGCGCTGTTTTACCATTTACACTAGCAACTGGTTCGCATCTCACAAACCAAGCATCCTTTAAATTTTCATCCTTTTTCTCTAGCACGGCACTACTCATCTGACGTTTTCTAGCGTAACCCTCTTTTAGGCTTAGCAAAAAGCCAGCGCCCTTTAGCCCGTCTTTTACTATTTTTGCGCATGAATAGGTTCTAGCAATCGTACCAACCCTGCTTAGTCTTGCGATCTGTCTAAAAATTTCTTCGCTCCAGATCGAGTCATTTTTACTTGGAGCAAAGCCATCTAGAAACCAGATGTCAGCGCTAAAATCAAGCTCAGGTAAAATTTCTTTAGCCTCGCCGTAGCAAAGATCAAGTGTGATATTTGGGGCAAAATTTATACGGTGTATGCCCTCAATAAGAGGTGGATAGAGCGAAACCAGCTTTCTAGCATAAGCTTTAAAAATGCCTAAATTTTCATAAATTTTTAAAATATCTTCTTTTTTAATAGGGCTTTTTTCGATGCTAACAAAGTGAAGTTTTTTAGAACTATTTTTAAATTTCTTACAAAGTGTGAAGAAATTTAGCCCGGCACCAAATCCTGTCTCAGCGATGACGAAGCTATCTTTACTCTGCCAAATTTCATCAAGTGCACTTGCAAAGACAAATTCGCTCTCAAGCCAAGGTTTGTCGGTATTGAAATAGATATCGCCAAACTCCTCGTTAAATGGAATTTGCCCTTTAAAGCTTAAATTTGCATTTTTCATCTATTTTTTGCAAAATATCCGTCAATGCCGTTTGCAATGCCATTTGCAAGAGCGTTTTGATAGGCATCATTAAAGAGCTTTTCACCCTCGACTGGATGCGTGATATAGCCGATCTCAACAAGAACTGCTGGCATAAGAGCGCCTACAAGCACCCAAAACGGCGCCTCTCTCACACTACCATCACTTGCAGCATAGACCTTTCTAGCACTTGCTAAAATTTCTTTTTGGATATCGATGCCAAGCTTGTTTGACGCGATGATCTTCTCGCGGTTTAGCACGTTTAGAAACGTCTGCTGCGAAAAGTAATTCATCTCTTCGATATCTGATTTATTTTCAAGCGCAGCCGCGTTTTTGCTACGTTCGCTTCTTGCAGGCGATAAGAAAAATGTCTCAATGCCGTGCATACTTTTTGCCTTTGTGGCATTTGGAGCGGCATTTGCGTGAATAGAAACAAAAAGATCAGCCATCTTATCATTTGCAAATTTTGTTCTTGTTCTTAAATTTATAAAGACATCGGTTGATCTAGTAAAATAGACCTTGTAACCACGTGCTTTTAGTATGTCGCCAAGTTTTTTGGCTACACCTAAAACCGCAGTTTTTTCCTGAAGCTTGCCATTTACTGCACCTGGATCAGTGCCGCCATGCCCTGGGTCGATGACGATCGTTTTATTGCGTGAAAATTTACCAGTCGCAACTGGTGGCAAAGGTGCTGCCACTGGCTCACTTTGTGCAGGCTGAGGCTTTAAATTTGGCTCAGGCTCTTTGTGTGGCACTTCTTCATTTTTGTTTTTAGTTTTATGAAGTGGCGTTTTTACATTTTCGTTTGAGATAAAATTTTGTGTACTTATTATGAGTAAATCACCTGTTGCATTTGCTTTTATAGTCTTTTGGATCTTATCAGAAAAAATAACTCTAACGGTATTTTTATCATACTGCGAGATGTGAATGTAATCAGATATGAAATTTTTATAAGTTAGCGGATTGCCATTTAATCTACCGTCAATATCCATAATGTTTTTATATGTATTTTGCTGCTTTAAAAAGGATGTTTTTAGTTTTGCGGTATCAATTTTTGTATTAAACTTAAGCACCAAAGTGTCATTTACCTTGGTTGCACTAAGCAGCGTCAAAGTAGCGGTGCCAGGCGTACTAGCGCTCTTTACGCCATTTAGTGCATTTAGATCTTTTATATACCCACTTGAATCAAAACCAAGCGATTTCGAGCTGGTTATGAGTCTTGTGAGTGCTTGTTTTTTTATATTTTTATCGTTTTTTATGATCGCGTCGACATAGATGTCTTTTATATCGTTGTGAAATTTAATCTTTGCACTTCTGCTTGAGCTGGCAAAATTTTTATCAAATTTTGCAAATATCTCTGAATTTGTCGCAGCAAAAAGAAAATTACAAACAATAAAAAAGAGGATTATCGCTCGTTTCATTCACCATGTACCAGCTTGTGCATTAACTCTTTTACACTTATTAGCTCTTTTAGTTTATACCCGTTTGCTCCAGTGAAAAATAACCCTGTCTCTTTTTTGCCACTAAATGAGTCAAACAGCCTATCAGCGATGCAATATCCAACCTCTTTAGCCCCTTTGCCCCTTTGACAAGGGCTCACACAGTTGCTTATGCACTGGATCTTTGGTCCCATCCTTTTTTCTACCAAATTTATCAAATTTGTTCTAATCCCACGAGCCGGATAGCCAACTGGACTTTTTATAAGCTCTATGTCCTTTTCCTCGGCTGCTAGTATCACTTCTTTAAAGCCAATATCTGCGTCACACTCATGAGTGCCGATAAAGCGTGTACCCATTTGAACGCCGTCTGCTCCTAGCGATATTGCTTTTTCGATATCATTTTTATCCCAAATTCCACCGGCTGCGATGAGCGGAAAATCGCCCCACTCTTTTATCTCAGCTTTTACTTGTGGGATTAGATTGAATAACGAAAACTCAGGATCAAGGCACTGCTCGTAAGTAAAGCCCTGGTGTCCGCCGCTTAGTGGCCCCTCAAGCACGACAGCATCTGGTAAGCGGTCATATCTTTGTAGCCAACGTTTACAGATGATCTTTAGCGCTTTTGCACTTGAGATAATAGGAACTAGTGCAACCTCTTTAAAATTTTGTGTAAATTCTGGCAAATTCGTAGGTAGTCCAGCACCTGATACGATGATATTTATACCGGCTTCACAAGCGTCTTTTACCACTCTTGCGTAATCATTTGCAGCATACATTATATTTACGCCAAGTGGCAAATCTCCACAAATTTTTCGTGCATTCTCAATAATTGCTCTAAGACCTCTTGTTGAGTAGAAATTTTCACTTCCAAATGGCTTTGCATTTAGCTCTTTGTTTATAAATTTACGATTTTCATAATATCCTGTGCCAACTGAGCTGATTATTCCAAGACCGCCTTCTAAGCTTACATTACCAGCTAGTTTGTCCCAGCTGATACCAAGTCCCATACCGCCTTGAAATATCGGATACTTTATCTCATATTTTCCTATTTTTAATGGCTTTAACTCCATCTATTCAACCTTTACTTTTGCAAATTTACGCTTTCCGACTTGCAAGATATATTCACCTGCTTCTAATTTTAACTGCTCATCACTGATCTTTTCTTGATTAATGCTAACCGCATTTGCCTTTATGTCGCGTCTTGCTTGAGAATTTGACTCACTTAACTCACACTGCGATAAAGCTTCCACGATCCAAACTGGTGCTTTTAGACTAAATTCTTTGATGTCAGTTGGGAGCTGATTTTGAGAGTGTACGCTATTAAACTCAGCCATCGCAGCTTTTGCAGCTTCCTCGCCGTGATACCTTGCTGTTATCTCGTACGCAAGGTCCTCTTTTGCTTTTTTTGGATGATACTTGCCGTTTTTTACATCGTTCATTAAATTTTCTATCTCGCCAAGGCTTTTTGTGCTTAAAAGCTCGTACCAACGCCACATTAGCTCATCGCTTATACTAAGCGTTTTTGCAAACATATCATTTGCATTTTCGGTTACGCCGATATAGTTTCCAAGACTTTTGCTCATCTTATTTATACCATCAAGCCCTTCAAGAAGAGGCATCATTATTACAGCTTGCTCTTTGCCAACATTATATGTTCGCTGTAAGGTTCTACCCATTAGAAGGTTAAATTTCTGATCCGTACCGCCCATCTCGATATCGCACTTCATCGCAACACTATCATAACCTTGAAGAAGTGGATACATAAATTCACAAATTGAAATTGGACTGCCAGCTTTTATCCTTTTTTCAAAGTCGTCGCGCTCTAGCATTCTAGCGACTGAAAATGTACTAGTTAGCTCTATCATTCCAGCAGCTCCAAGCTCATTTGACCATTTTGAGTTAAACATGATCACGGTCTTTTTTGGATCTAAAATTTTAAAAACTTGCTCTTCGTAAGTCTTGGAATTTTTTAAAACTGTTTCTTGATCTAGCTTTTTTCTGGTGGCTGATTTACCGGTTGGATCGCCTATTTGAGCAGTGAAGTCACCTATCAAAAACTGCACGATCGCACCATGCTTTTGAAGAAGTGCCATCTTGTTTAAAACGACTGTGTGACCTAAGTGAAGGTCTGGAGCAGTTGGATCAAAGCCAGCCTTTACATAGAAATTTTCACCTTTTTCATAATAGTTTTTTATTAAATTCTCAACTCTTTCAAAGTCAATAATCTCGGCAACACCGCGTTTTATCTCTTGTAAAATTTCAGCTATATCTTGCATTATCTTTCTCCTAGTTATGGTATGGATCGCTTTGCGAAACGAAATCTATAATCTTATATCTATCTTTGATTTTCTCTCTTAGCTCGTTTGCATCGATGTTTTCAGCTATCTCAACACTTATCTCAAATGTATCGCCGCTAAGATCATTTGCTTCATTTAGCGAGATTGTAGCCAAATTTACATCTAGTCTAGCAAGATATGTTAAAAATTCAGCCAACGCGCCTTTTCGGTTCTCAAGATTTAATAAAATTTTATATCTATGTGGGGCATTTCTAGTCCATTTGACAAAGATGATCTCATTGCCCTTATCCATAAGCTTTCCAGCACGCTCACAAAGTTTGTGATGCACTGTCACATTGTGTCCATTTTTAAAGCCAACTATACTATCGCCTCTTTTTGGGTTACAACAATAGTCAAACTCGACATTTGAAATTTTATGATTTGAATAGATTACGATATTTTCAAATTTTTGCTTTTTAACCTGATATTTATCGCCCAAAGAGATCATAAAAGGACGCTCTTTTTTTATATACTTTTTAAGCATATTTACGACCTCTTGCAAAAAATCGCTTTCAGTTGCAGCACGAAAAACTTTTTTGCCTAAATTTTCATGCTCTATCCAGTCTAAAATTCTATCTTTAGAAACGCCAAAAACTGACTTTAAAATATCAACTGCAATTTTATAATTTATATCTTTTATCTTTTGCTTGCAATATGTTCTTATCGTAGCCCTTGCTTTACCAGTTCGAACGCTATTTATCCATGAACAGCGAAATTTTGCCTCTTCGCCAGTTACAATCCTTACAATATCGCCGTTTTTTAGCTCTGTTAAAAGTGGCATCCTGACGCGATTTATATAAGCTTCTTTTGCGTAAAGTCCGATCTCTGTGTGAATCTCATAAGCATAATCAAGTGCAGTAGCCCCGCGTGGAAGCGTAAAAACCTCACCTTTTGGCGAATAGACCGCAATATCTTCTATATAAAGACTATCTTTTGCATATTCATAAAGCTCTTCGACATTACTTTCAGCTTCATTGTTTTGCATACCAATGTCGTTTAGCCAGTCAAGTTTTGGATTAAGTAAACTGCCCTCGCCGTTTTTGTATTTCCAATGAGCTGCGACACCGTATTCGGCGGTTTTGTGCATATCGTAAGTACGAACTTGTGCCTCAAAAATACTCTTATTATCAAAAATAGTTGTATGTATCGTTTGATAGCCATTTTGCTTTGGAAGCGCAATATAATCCTTAAATCTCGAAATAAGAGGATTAAAATTTATATGCAAATTTCCAAGCGCAAGATAGCAATCAAGCGGCTTTTGCACAAGAATTCTAATAGCTAGCAAATCAAGCACCTCTTCAATCGAAATACCTTTTCTTTGCATTTTTAAATAAATCGAATAGTAATGCTTTATACGTTTTTGAATCTCGAAAGTGCCCTCAATAAAGCCGTTTTCAAGCAAAATTTGATTTACTTTTTCGTAAAAAGCATTTAGTTTAAGGCTAAGCTGCTGCTTATTTTTATTTAAAAAGCTATCGATCTTGGCGTATTCTTCTGGCATAGCATATTTAAAACTTAGATCTTCAAGTATGTTTTTAATAGATGAAATTCCAAGCCTATGAGCGATCGGAGCGTAGACCATAAGCGTCTCTTCAGCGATGCGTTTTTGTTTTTCTACTTTTAATGCATCAAGGGTTAGCATATTATGAAGTCTGTCACAAAGCTTAACCACAAGAACTCTAACATCCTCAATGGAAATTAAAAGCATTTTTCTAAAAGTTAGTGCCGAGCTTGCTAGTTTTTCGTTACTACTTGAGCTTGCAAGCTTGTTTTCTCTTATAGCAACTATCTTTGTAAGCCCTTCAACCAGCTTTGCCACTTCATCGCCAAATTCAGCCTGAACTTCGCTAAGTGTAACTTCAGTATCTTCAACTACATCGTGAAGTAGTGCAGCTATAACCATACTCTCATCTCCGCCCATATTTGCCACTATTGATGCTACTAAGATAGGATGGATTGCGTATGGCTCGCCACTTTTGCGATATTGACCAGCATGAGATGTGACACAGCTATCTATAGCTTTATCTAATTTCTCGCTTCGTTCGCAAAGAGAAAAGAGCAGCGTTATAGCTTCTGAAACATTTTTACAAGGTAAAATTTGTTCTATTAGCTGCTCTAAAAAAAGACTATTTTCCTTCAACTATTGCCTCTAAGCCTATTTTACCCTCAGCTACTTCAAGTAGCGCAATGTCAGCAAATTTCATCTTTGAAGTATCGGCTTCTACAAGCACTACTGCTCCATTTGCTAGTGCTTCTGCACGCTTTGCTACGATAAGTGAAAGTTTATATCTATCATCACCAACTTGTTTTAACGCTCTTGCTGTTATTTGTTCTGTTCTCATATTTATCCTTTTTAAAATTTATTTTACTACTGAGTATAGGGCTGCTTCTTCTTCATTTATTATTTTTAATAAATTTCCAGCCTTAAACATATTACAAACCAAAATCGGCAGTGAGTTATCTTTAGCTAAAGCTATGGCAGTATCGTCCATAACCTTGATATCATCGCTCATTGCCTTTTCATAGTTTAGCGATTTTAAAAGTTTTGCATCTTTGAATTTTTTCGGGTCTTTATCATAAACGCCATCAACCTTTGTAGCTTTTATGATCATATCTGAGCCAATTTCAATAGCTCTTAATGTGGCTGCTGTATCAGTTGTAAAGAAAGGATTGCCAGTACCTGCGGCAAATATAACAACTCTACCTTTTTCCAAATGGCGCTGCGCACGTCCAACGATGAAAGTCTCACAGATCGCTTCCATTTTGATTGCACTTTGCACTCTTACCTCTAGCCCACTTCGTTCTAAAGCTTCACGCATTGCGATTGAGTTGATAACAGTTGCTAGCATGCCCATGTGATCGCCACTTGTTCGTTTGATGATGCCATCTTTTGCAGCACTCACACCACGTATAATATTGCCGCCACCTATCACGATGCCAACCTCGATACCATTTTCGACAAGCTCTTTTATCTCATTTGCTATAAATTTAAGCACCGCCGTATCTATGCCAAAACCATTCTCTCCCGCTAAAGCTTCGCCTGAAAATTTAACCAATACGCGTTTTCTTTTACTCATTGTCTTGCTCCTTAAAATTCACGCATTCTAGCCAAAAAGGCTTTAAATTTAGTTAATAGCACTTGCAAAGTGGCTATTTTGAGATCATCTCAAGTGGATCGATGTGGTAGTTTCTTTGCGTTACTTCAAAGGTTAGATCGTTTCTAACTCGGCCTATAACGTAGCCTTTTTGCACGACTGAGCCGACTTTTACAGTCGGTGCGATCTGGCTTAGGTGAGCGTAGATCGTGTGGATGCCATTTTCGTTTTCGATGATGACTACATTTTCAAGCATCGGAGTTGCTTTTGCAAAGACTACTTTACCATTTAGCACGCTTTTGACCTTGACATCTGGCGTGGTTGAGCGAAGTGTGACTGACTCGTTAAAAATTTTGATGTTATATATTGGATCTACGTAGTTACCAAATTTTTGCTTTACAGTGTAGCTATCAAGAGGAGCGATTGTCTTTGCACCTGAATATTTTTTAACTGAGCTTGTTTGATAGCCTCCACCCATTGGCTGGCTTTTTTCACCTTTTTTGCCACCCTTACTGGTTGCCTTTTCTTGTTTTTCTCTAGCAGCACGTGCTGCTTCATCTTCTTGTTTTTGCATGATAGCAAGCTGCTCTAGCGTCTTTCTTAGCTCATCTTGTTGGGCTTGAAGTTTGGCTAGCTTTTTGCTGTAAATTTCCTTATCACGTTTTAGTCCGTTTATAGTATTTTTCTGCGTACTCTCTAAATTTTGCAAGTCACTTTGCTTGCGTCTATAGTTTTTGATGCTTGAGTTTATCTCGCTTATTTTGTTTGATTTATTTTTTATCTTCTCGATCGTATCTTCATAGTTCTGGCTAAGTCTTTTAAAATCCTCTTTTGTGATGGCATTTAGCTTGGTTAAAATTTGAGATGAGATGATGCTCTCCTCGCTTTGCTTGCCCTCAGTTGCAGACATCAAAAGATCAAACGACAAATCTTCTGCGATGATCCTTATCATGTTTTGCTCAAGCTCCTTTTGAGTGCGTTCTAGCTCTTTGTTTTGCTTAGTTAGATCATCAAGCTCAATAAGTGCCTTTGAAGCATTTGTCTCAAGAACTGAAATTTGACCTTTTAGATTTGTGATATCGCCACTTATACCGCGAAGTTTTTTCTCGCCATTTACGATATCGCCAGCCAAATCATCTAGCTTTTTACTAAGCTGCTCACTCATCGCTTGACTCGATCTTAGCGAGTTTTTGGAGTCTTTGATCTTCTCTTTGGTATTTGACGCAAAAGCTAGACTAAAAGCTAGCAAAAATATAAAAATTCCTTTTCTCATATCGTGCTTTTTCTAGCCTTACTCATCACTAAACTAACAGCAAAAATACTTAAAAACATAGCCACGCCAAATAAAATAAAAATATCCCTTGAAGGATCAAGACTAGGCAATATCACATCAATGCTTGCGGCATTTTCTCTAAAAATTTCAATGCCCGGCAAGAAAAAGAAAAATACACCAACTGCAACGGTAGCAACTAGGCTATCAACCATGGCTGATTTGTAAAGCATGGCTGATTTTAGCCAAAATGGTGCTCCAAAAAGCGTCATAATCTCGATGCGCTCTCTATGCTCAAATAGCCAAATTTTAGCCTGCTTTAGCATAAGCATAAGTCCTATCACGCAAAGTATCGCCATAAAAGCATACGATATACTTTTGGCTAAATTTAGTATTTTAAAGACCTTATCGTGAGTCTTTGAAAATGTCTCGACCTTTGTGATGCCATCAAATTTTAAAAGTTTTTGCTTTAACTCATCCATGTACTGCGGTGTCGGAAATTCGCTAAGTTTTAGTGAGTAAAATTTAGGTAGCGCATTTTGCAGTATGGACAAATTTTTAGCAGAGATATCATTTGAGAGGCGGTCGATGATCTTTTGCGGGCTTAGTGGCTCGATGCTAGATAGATTGCTAACCACAGGCTTTAAAATAGCATCACTAAGCTCTTTACTTGAAACTATGACGATGTTGTAGTCATTTCCCATGAGTCTTTCATAATCTCTCACAATCTTATCGGCAGTTAGACTAAACTGCACGGAAAACAAAAGTGCGATTAGCGGCAGGATGAATCCAAGATGATTTTTAAGCGATCTCATGCACGCCTCCATTTTCTATGACGAAGTGACGGTACGGGATACGAAGCGTTGAGGGAATGTGATGAGTCACCACAACGACGCTTGTGCCTAAAAATTCCCTAGCTGATTTTAAAAGCGACCAGATGACGTCGCTTGAGTATTCGTCTAAATTTCCAGTTGGCTCGTCGCATAAGAGCAAATTTGGATTGTGCGCTAGAGCCCTTGCCATCGCCACTCTTTGCTGCTCGCCACCGCTTAGCTCACGAGGGTATTTATCAGCTTTATGAAGCATATTTACATGTTTTAAAAGTTTAGCCACTTGCTTTTTGCTCACATTTTGATTGATGCCTTTGATGATGAGGGGCAGCATGACGTTTCTTTCCACATTCCATTCATTTATCAAGCGATAATTTTGAAATATAATGCCAACTCGCTGCCTAAGCTCACAAAGTCTTTTGTCATCGATATCATCCATTTGTGTCATGCAGACATTTAGCTCTCCAGCAAGAGGTGAAATTTCTCCATAAAATGATTTTAAAAGCGTGCTTTTTCCACTTCCGCTCTTGCCTGTGATAAAGACAAAATCATTTGCATAAATATCTAAATTGACGCTATTAATTACGATTTCATCGCGTTCATAAGCTAGGCTCAAATTTCTTGCACTAATTATCTCTTGCATCAGCCAAATACTCCTTCAAAAGCTCGTGTGCAGCCAAATTCTCACGAATTAAGATCGGTTTTTTTATAAAATATTCGCTTTTTTCATCGCTTATTTTGATAAAACATTGCTCAGGTTTATTAAATGCTCCAAAAGCAACTTTTAGCAAAATTTCATCTTCATTTATGATATAAATTTCTTCGAAATGTAAAAAATAATCCTCTTTTTTGACGATGAAATTTTTGAAATTTTTAATTATATTTTTTACGCTTGTCTTTTCTTTAAAGTCAAAATCTCCAGCTAAAACACTCTCGCCACTTTTGACCTCACAAGTATAAATGACATCGTAAATGTCCTTATCTTGACGTCTCCAGCGGTCTTCGTACTTACTAGTTACTTCTAAATTTCTATTTTTAAAAGCTTCTATTTTTGAGTTTGCTGGCTCTAAAAATTTACTCAAGCTAAAATCGCAATACTCCTTGCTATCAGTCCTTAGCTCAAATTTACCGCCAACTTTTAGTATCCTCTCGCACTCAAGCGCAAATGCCGATGAGACCACGCGTCTATGCTCTGCTTTATCCCACGGCACTGGAAAGTGTAAAAAGACTCTATCAACCAAATTTGAGCCAACAAGTGAGAGCAAGAGCCTGGCGTCGGTATTTATTAGCCGCACGTTTTCTAGGGCGTTTGTCCTAGCTAGCTTTGCTACTTGCTCGATGCTTGGTTTATAGACTTCTATGCCTATAACCAAAGCCTTTGGATTGTTTTTAGCTTGATAAAGCAAGTGCCTGCCAGAACCAAAGCCGATCTCAATGAAAATCTCTTTAAATTTATCTTTTAACTCGCAAAATGCTGGCACAAATTCTTCAAGGCATAAAATTTCACTCACTTTTTTAGTCAAATTTGTCTTTTTTACGGCAAATGCTTGACTGATTACATCATTGCAATTTTGCTCTTTAAAAAGCTCCAGCGCCTCTTGCAAAAGACCAACTTTAGCTGGCTTTGTAAGCTTTTCTCCCTTTACGACGATGCCATTTTTACCGGACTTTACGACTAGGAAAAAACTCTCTTCTTCATTTTTTGTGTATATGAGCCTCTCGTTTCGTCCATTTGCTTGCCAAAGAAATTTGACTTTGTCATTACCAAATGGAAACGAGAGCTCTTTTAAGGACGAAGCTATGAAATTTGGCATTATTTTATGCTAACTTCTGCTTTTGATGACTTATCAGAGGCGATGCCGTACTCATCGATAGCTACGACGCTGTAAGAATAGCTAGCTCCTTTTTGCACGCTATCATCTCTAAGTCCAGTACCATCTATGCCACTAAAAATTTTCTCACTTGCACCACTTCTATAAACCGTGTACGAACTGGCTCTATCAACTACACTCCAATTTACATTTACTCCGCTACCATCGTAGCTAGCACTAATATTTGGAGTCTTTGGCGCACCAAGTGTTATCCCCACGATTGGCTCTTCTTGTTTTAAGCTCTCAAGGCCGTCTTTATCGACTGCTGTGACTCTGTAATACCTTGTTGCCGCATTTGTGTTTATGAGATCTTCATAGGTGTTGCTAGTCGTTTTTGCTAGGTATGTGTAAGGTAAAATTTTACTTGTCGTTCTATAAACCTTAAAATAAGCAAAATCCTCAGCTGGTGCGTAATCCCAAGTTAAAATTATCTTTTTTGGTGCATTTTTGGTTGCTTGAAGATTTGTTACCGATTTAGGGTAACTCCTTTGTCGTTGCACTTATGTTTTGGCTTGGTTTTGAAACAACGCCTGAAGAAGTTTTAACTAAAATTCTATACTCATAAGACTTACCAGGTTTTACCTCAGTATCGATATATTCAGCATTTAGTCTGCCATTTACCTCTGCGATTTGGCTAAATTTATTAACTCCGGCATCACTTCTTTGAATGATATAGCTTGCTACGGTGCTATCAGGATGTGGTCTCCAGATCACTTTTACACGTCCTGGAAGCCCTGTAATAGCTTGCGAAAACGGTACTGAGTCAAGCAGTGGCTTTGTAGTTGCTGTTGCGATCGTGCCCGGTTGAGAGATGGCATTACTTGAGTAAGTTCTCATTTGGTACGAGTAAGTTGTCTCTGGAGCTAGATTGCGGTCCACATAGTGCGTTGCAAAGCGGTCTTTTATGTTTGCAACTAGTTGCATTTTTGAGTTCGCATCATTTGGATTTGAGCGGTAAAGATAGTAGCCAACGACGCTCTCATCGGTTACTGGATTCCACTCGAAGCCAACTTCTGTCATATCTGAAATAGTTTTTAAACTTGTAATCGTAGGCAGTGACATACTTTGCTGAGTCGGTACGCTAGAGCCGCATCCAGCTAAGAAAGCTGCTAAAAATGGTGTCAATATGCGTAGGGCAAATTTTTTCATCAAAAATCTCCTTGGGAATTTTTTTGTAAATTATTTGGTTAAAGTCATCATACGTTTTTGCGGTAAATTCTACCCTTTTGCCAGTTCTAGGATGGATAAAATAAAGCATATAAGCGTGAAGCATAACCCTGCTTATTTTATCGCCTTGGCTCTTAAATCCGTATAAATCATCGCCTAAAATATGGCGGTTTATGCTAGATAGGTGCACTCTTATCTGATGAGTCCTACCCGTAAAAAGTTTCGCTGCTATTAAATTTATGCCATTTTCGCTTAGTAAATTTACAAAGGCACTTTTTGCAAATTTAGCATCCGCGACGATCGCTTTTTTTAGGCGATTGTTTGGGTTTCTGCCAATTGGCTTGTCGATGATGACGTCCTCTTTTAACGGAAGATCGGTGAGTGCTAGATAAATTCGCCCCATGCTCTTATCGCTTAGCTGCTCGCTTAGTTTTGCGTGAGCGAAGTTGTTTTTAGCAACAACGATAGCGCCACTTGTACCTTTATCTAGGCGGTGGACGATGCCAGCTCTTACATCGCCATTTAAATTTGAGAGCATAAAGCCCTTTTTATTTAGCCATTCAACAAGTGTCGCCTCTTTTACACTTGGAGCTTGGTGAACGACGATTTGAGGTGGTTTATTAAGCACTATGAGATCGTCGTCTTCGTAGATAATTGGAATATCAAAATTTACTTCGTATTCGTTTTGCACCTCTTTTTTTGGAGCGAAATTTACGCAAATTTCATCATTTTCACTTAACAAAAAGCTTGGTTTTGAGATTGGTTTTAAATTTACGCTTACAAGGGAGTCTTTTATCAAATTTAAAGCTTGATTGCGTGAAATTTGAAGCTCATGTGCTACTGCCACGTCGAGTCTTGAGCTATTTAAAACATTAAATTTAACCAAAATCAAAGCCTTGTTTGTGATATAATCTAGCCCAAAAATTAAGGTTTGCTTCTTGATAAAACTAGATCGGCGTATTTTAACACATTTTGATTTTATTCAGCCGTTTTTAATAATCCCAATTATCATAATTTCATATATCCTAGTTTCCGAAGCAAACGACATTTTAGCAAACAAACAGCTTGTGTATTTTGGCATAGGTTTTGCATCATTTTGCGTAGCATTTTTACTGCCCATTAGGCGTATCGACTGGATCATTCCGATGTTTTACTGGGTCTGCATCGTGCTACTTTTAAGCGTCGATCTCTTTGGCGTTAGTAAACTAGGTGCTAGGCGCTGGCTAGAAATTCCCTTCGTTCACTTCACACTTCAGCCATCAGAGCTGATGAAGCCAGCCTTTTTGCTGATGTTAGCCTATCTCATCAAACAGCGTCCTCCAGAGGCTAATGGATACGGAGTAAAAGATTTTTTAAGACTTAGTTTTTATATACTTTTGCCATTTGTGCTCATCATGAAAGAGCCTGATCTTGGCACTGCGCTAATACTTTTGATAGTTGGCTACACCATCCTTTTTGTAATCGGTGTAAATAAGAAAATTTGGATCACTATCATCCTTGCGATAGGCTTTTTGGCGCCGGTTTTGTATGAAAATTTACATGACTATCAAAAAAAGAGGATTCACGATTTCATCGCTGAAGAGCCAAGCTATCACGTCAAACAAAGTATCATCGCCATAGGTAGCGGCGGACTGAAGGGCAAGCCAAAGGACGAAGCGACGCAGACGCACTTTAAATTTTTGCCAATCGCCACTAGTGATTTCATCTTTGCCTACAATATCGAGCGTTTTGGTTTTTATGGTGGATTGTTTCTGCTTGGGCTTTATGGAGCACTTATAACACATCTTTTAAGTTTAAATTACGGTCTAAAAAACGACTATTTTACACAAGTTACCACCACGGGGATTGCTGCACTTATTTTCGTTTACGTGGGTGTAAATGTTTCGATGACGATCGGTTTTGCACCAGTTGTGGGCGTACCACTACCATTTTTTAGTTACGGCGGAAGCAGCTTTGTTACATTTATGGTGCTTTTTGGAATTTTGCAAAATTTGCTAACTTTTAGATTTGATAGAACTTATAGCTTTATAAAAATTCACTTCTAAAATTTTCTCCACAAATGTCAAGCATATAGTTTTACCCTATCCTTCTTTGTATTTTTTGATGCAAGATTTTATGGCATTTATAAGATATTTTATATCCTCTTTTGTATGCGTATAGTGAATGCTAACACGTACCCAGCCAGGTTTTGCTTCAAAAATGGTATTATCTTTTAGATTAAGCAAATCATGTCCATATGGCCCAGCGCAATCACAGCCTGCACGCGTTTGTATACCAAAATCGCTACTTAGGCTCGCAGCAAAATCATAAGGCGAAATGCCTTTTACATTAAATGCAAAAATAGGCAATCTGTCTAAATTTTCAGGACAATAATTTATCACCTCATCTATCTTTTCTAGTTCTTTACAAAACATCTCGCCTAGCTCACATTCAGCTGCTTTTATATTATTAAGTCCGATTTCATTTCTTAGCTTGTAGGCTAAATTTGCACGCATTAGCTGCATTATCGGTGGCGTGCCACCCTCTTCTAAATTTTCAACTTCATTAGTAAAAATATGCGATGTCCTGCTTACGTACTTGACTGTACCTCCAGCTGCAAATGTAGGCAAATTTTTACAAAGCTCTTTTTTGATAGCCAAAAGCCCACAACTCCCAACTCCTCCAAGTAGTTTGTGAGGTGAGAGAAACAGTGCATCAAAATATCTGCAATCAACATTTTCATAAGCACTAAGAGTGGCCACATCAAGAGCCAAAATACCATTATATTTTTTAATCAGCGAGTAAATTTTTTTATAATCGGTTTTAACGCCAGTGACGTTTGAAGCGGCGCTAAAGCTAGCTATTATCTTTCTTTTTGCATTTTGCTTTAATGTATTCTCAAGCATCGCATAGTCTATCTCATTATTTTCATCAAGCTCTATGCGTTTTATATCACAAAGCCCTTCTCTTAAGCTAACTTCAACGGAGTGATGCTCATAAGGGCCAATGATCGCTAGTGGCAAGTTTAAATTTCTTAAATTTGATTCACCGATCAAGGCTCTTGTAGCTGGTGAGATATAAATTCCCACTATCTCCTGAAATTTCTTTATCGCAGCCGTCGCTCCTTGACCAGTCGCAATAAGATAAAAACTATCGTCAAGGCCCAATAAGCTTTTTAGCTCAGCCCTTGCATTTTCATAGTATTTTTGCGTTAGCACCGCGCTTGAACTACTATCTGAGTGAGTGTTTGCATAGGTTTTTAAAAATTTTAAAATTTCATCTTCAATGGGCTTATAAGCAAGACCTGAAGCCGTGTAGTCAAAATAGTAAAGGCCTTTTTTTAAAATGATATTTTTTCTTACTTCATCGATATTTAGCAATGTTTTCCTTTTATTTAAAGCAGGGATTATAATAAAATTTTCATAAAAAAGCTTGCAAAATAAGCATCTTTTAAAGCAATAATTTTCTTTGTAAATTTTCTATATTTTTATTTATCGTGCCATCTTTATAGATAGCAGATATTATCGCGATCATGTCTGGCTTTACTCTAGCGACACTTGCAATGTTGCTAGAATTTATGCCACCTATGACACACACATTCATTCCCATTTCTTTTGCTTGTGATATGGTTTGGGCCTTACAAAGTGGTGCATTTGGTTTTGTTGGGCTTTTAAACATCGCTCCAAAAGCCACATAGCTAGCACCATTTTGTTTTGCCCTAAGGGCAAGCTCCAAGCTATCATAGCAGCTAACCCCCACGTAAGCATCATCTCCTAAAATTTCAAACGCCTCTTTTATGCTCGCATCATCTTTTCCCAAATGCACGGACTTTGCCCCTATATGAGCAGCAAATAAAATATCATCATTTACGATAAATCTTGCTCCAAATTTTTCGCATAGGTTGAAAATTTCACCAGCTAGCCTCTCATCTTTGGGTATTTTTTTAGAACGAAATTGAAAAAATTTCACCCCACACTCTAAAATTTCTTTAGTATATTGCAAGGCTAAATTTTCAGGCATCAATACATCGTCGCTAATCGCGTAAATTTCAATCACTTATGCCAACTTTATGATTTAGTAGACGTTTGCCAAATTTTGTCGTAATTGCATTTTTAATAGCATTTAAAATGTATTTTTTGGCTAGTTTTATGGCCTCTTCTTTGGCGTGTCCATTTGCCAGCAAGCAGGCCAGCGCACTTGCAAAGCTACATCCAGCCCCGTGCATGATCTCTGGTTTTATTAGTGGCTCTTTAAATTTAATCACGTCACCATTTTTTTTAAAAAGGGTATCTTCACAAATTTCTGCAACCGTGCTTCGCTTTAAGATCATATCGCAAGGTAAATTTTTACTATCAAGTTCCAAAACTTTGGCTTCATCGATATTTGGCGTGATAATGTCTGCAAATTTAAAAAGCTCTTTTAAGCTTGCTATCGCGTCATCCTCAAGAAGCTTTGAGCCTGATTTTGCTACGCAAACTGGGTCTATTACTATTTTAATGCCTTGCTTATAAAATTTTTCAAGCCAAGAACCAACGCAAGATATAAGCTCTTTATTAAAAAGCATACCAACCTTTATGGCATCTATGTTCAGCTCTTCATCTACCATTTTGATCTGCTCATTTAGATTTGTAACATTTGTAGCAAAGATATTGCTAACGCCATTTGTATTTTGTGCCGTAAGAGCCGTGATAGCTGTCGCTGCGTAGCAAGAAAATGCCTCGCATGTCTTAATATCAGCCTGTACGCCAGCACCACCAACACTATCACTTCCTGCAATAATTAATATATTTTTCATCTATCTCCCATACAACCTGAAATTTTATCAACACTAAAAGGATCATCGACTTTCCAACTACTTGAATACTTTTTAATGCTACTTTTTAATGCATCTACTAAATAATCAGCGTCTTGTAGCGTATGCGTATAGTGGAGTCCAGCCCTTACCCAGCCTGGCTTATGGGTAAATAGTGCATCTTCTTTTAAATGAAGCAAATCATGCCCATATGGTCCAGCGCAAGAACATCCTGCACGCGTTTGAATGCCGTATTCTTTGCTTAAAACTTTGGCTAATTCATAAGGTGAAACACCAGTCACATTAAAAGAAAATATCGGCAAACGCTTTATGTTATTTGGATGATAGCAGGTAAGCTCAGGAATTTCTGCTAGCCTTTTTTCCAAATACTCTCCAAGCTCACTCTCGTTTTCATATATTGCCTCAAATCCTATCTCATTTCTTAGCCTATAAGCCAAATTTGCCCTTATAAGTCCTAAAATAGGCGGAGTGCCAGCCTCTTCTAGCTGCTCACTATCTTTTACAAATATAGCGTAGTTTTTGCTAACATAACTTACCGTTCCACCACCAGCAAATGTCGGCTCATCTGAGTTTGCAAGTATCTTTTTTATAGCAAGAAGCCCACAACTTCCTACTCCACCAAGTAATTTATGAGGAGATAAAAAAAGAGCATCAAAATAGTCACAATCAATATTTCCATAAGCGCTAAAACTTGCAGCATCAAATGCCACAATGCCGCCATAAGATTTTATAAGAGTATAAATTTTGCGGTAGTCGCTCAAAATTCCAGTCACGTTTGAAGCCACACTAAAAGTTGCGATGATCTCACGACCGACATTTATCCTTAAAATTTGCTCCAAATGATTAAAGTCGATCCCTCCATTTTTATCAAGCCTGATACGCTCAACCTCACAAAGTGCTTGTCTAAAGCTTATCTCATTTGAATGATGCTCATAAGGGCCAAGTACTACGAGCGGAGAATTTTCATCTGGCTTTAATGCATATCTTTTTTTTAACGCTGGCGGTGCATAAATTCCTAAAATTTCTTGAAATTTCTTTATCGCGCCGGTAGCTCCATTGCCACAAGTAAAAAGATAAAAGCTCTCATCAAGTCCTAGTAAGCTTTTTAACTCACGTCTTGAATCTTCATAAATTTGAGCGGTTTTATAGGCGTTTGATGAGCTGATAGAGTGCGTATTTGCGTATGTTTGGAGTATTTTTGCTATCTCATCTTCGATAGGTTTATAAGCTAGCCCTGAAGCTGTAAAGTCAAAATAATAAATGCCATTTTTTAAAATTATATTTTCTCTAATATGCTCTAAATTTACCAAATCACAACCCTTGTTTTTTGCTTAGCATTATAGATTACTTTAGCTAAAATATACTACAATGCCCAAATAAAGGAGCCGATATAAAAGCTTTAAAATCAACATTTGAGCTAATGAAACACCTTGATATAAATGAACTTATTAAATTTCATCTCGTCTTTGATGAGTTTGATTTAAAGCACTCATATTATGATGTTTTTGAAGCAATCGAGGCTGAAATTTTAAATAACTTCTTAGCCTTGATGCCAAAATTTTACTTCGAATCCGATACAAACGATGCTATAAAATCTGCCCTCATAAAACTCGCACGAAGCGATAGAAAAAAATTTAGCGTACATAAAATTTTACCTCAAAGCCTAGCTAGCAAAGTCTATGCAAAGCTTTTTGAAAAGAATTTTTTACTGCTTGAGAAAAGTAGAGAAGTACTTCCAAAAAGATCAAAAAACCAAATGCTAAAAAAAGAAGAAAGGGGCTATAAAGTTGAGGATAAAATACATTTTAATAGCCATTTTTCAAGGTTTTGGTTTAGATTTATTGAGCCAAATTTAAGCTTGTTAAAAGCTGGCAAAAATGATGAAATTTTAGCCATTATAAAAAAGGAATTTGACGAATATGCAAGCCTTGGATTTGAAATTTTATGCGGTGAACTCATGGCAAAAAAATTTATGATTAATGGCATATTTTTAAGTAGCTTTTGGAGCAGGAATATAGAGCTTGATATGCTATTAAATATAGGCGGTAAGATCATAGTCGGCGAGGCAAAATACAAAGAGAGAAAGGTTTGTAAAAACGTGCTAAATTTGCTATTAAAAAAATGCGAAAAACTAAATATCAGGCCAGATATTATTGCTCTTTTTTCAAAGAGTGGATTTAGTAGCGAGTTAAGAAATCTAAAGGATGAAAGGTTAAGGCTTTACGAAATTAGCGATTTTGAGGAACTTTTAAAATGAACGAACACGATATCCAAGCTGGCTTAAAAAGCCTGATAGAGCAGACTTATTTGATAGAAAACGAATATAAAAATTTAACATCATCTTACGCAAACTTGCAAAATTTCATTAAAGATATTGTAGAAATTTTGCCAAATGCTATCTGGGTGTTAGATGAAAATGATGAGATTTTTTTACAAAACTCGGAAGCAGTAAGACTTGGTAAAATTTTTAAAGAGATACCAAAAAAAGAGGGCGAGATAAATATAGATGGACAAATTTATCTTTTTAAAACAAGCTCTAAAGACAATAAACTAATAATCTCTGCAACAAATATAACAGTAGAAAAACGCACCGAGCGCCTTGCCTCTATGGGCCAAGTAGCAGCTCACCTAGCCCACGAGATCAGAAATCCAGTAGGCTCCATCTCGCTTTTAGCTTCAACTCTACTTAAAAGAGCTGATGAGCGCACAAAGCCTATCGTAAATCAAATACAAAAAGCTACATGGCGAGTCGAACGCATAATCAAAGCCACTCTACTTTTTACAAAGGGCCTTAACATAAATGCACAAATTTTTGACTTTTCGCAGCTTAAAAAAGAGTGCGAAGAGGCTATAAATTTTTACGACTATTCAAAGGATATTAAATTTAGTCTAGAATTTCCAGATGGCAAATATATGGGCGACCTTGATCTACTAGCCATCGTCTTTCAAAATATTTTATTTAACGCCATTGATGCCATCGAAGAGAGCGATGATGATGAAGGAGAGATCATTTTAAGCTATGAAAAAACACCAAGTGAGCATAAATTTATCGTTTATGATAGTGGCGAGCCTATCAAAGACAAAGCCATAGTTTTTGAGCCGTTTAAAAGTAGCAAGCTAAAAGGAAATGGCCTTGGGCTGCATCTTTGTTTGCAGATCATAGAGGCTCACAAAGGAAGTATCGAGATCACACTAAATCCAAAAACATTTTGCATAAATTTACCAATAAAGGAGAAAGAATGAACATACAAAACGAACTTGAGGCTTTTAAAAAATCTCTTCAAACGCTTGATTTAAGAGAAATTTCAAACGATGGAGCAAAAAACATTGCATTTATCTGTATCGATATGATAGAAGCATTTGCTGGCAGTGGTGCGCTCGCCAGTCAAAGAGTGGCCGCCTTATCAAAAGGGATCGCGACACTTTTTGATAGAGCGTGGAAAGATTTTGGCTTTAGAAATTTTATCCTTATAGAAGATAGACACACCAGTGATTCAAAAGAATTTGAGAACTTTTTGCCACATGCCATACTTGATACAAATGAGATAAAAACCGTAAAAGAGATAGAGAATCTAAGCTTTTTTAAAGAGTTCAAGACATTTTATAAAAACTCTTTAAGCATCGCATTTAATAAAGAATTTGAGAAATTTTTAGAGCAAAACCCACAAATTGACACTTTTGTTATTACCGGAGATTGCACTGATATGTGCGTTTATCAGTGTGTTAGTTATCTTAAACTACGAGCCAATGAATACAATAAAAAAGCAAGAGTTATCGTGCCATTTGATCTTACGCAAACATATGACATACCAGGACACAATGGCGACTTTTACCACGAGATGTTTTCTCTTCATATGAAGCTAGCACTTGGCGCTGATGTTGTAAAGAGTATTAAATTTTAAAGCTTGCTTGAAATATTTATGAGCCTATTTAGCTCATCAAATTTAAAGCTAAGCTCGTATTTATCCGATACGATTTCATTAGGGCTTTCGCTAAATTTCATATCACAGCTTAGCAAAAGTCCTTTTATAAAGATTTTGTGATCTAGCTCGTAAGCGCCTAAACACTCATTTACTACGCTCAAAATCTCATTTGCTAGCACTGGCTCCTCAAAGACCACATCTGATCTAAAAGCCACATACGCAGCTCCGCCCTCGTACTCTATCCTATAATAATTTTGCTCATCAAAAGCGGTGCAAAGGATCATACTAATCGTGTGACCATTAAAATTTTCATCTAGGTCAAATCGTGGCGTGCTAAATGCACTAAGTCCAAATTTCTTGCCAAATTCCCGTGCTTTATTTGCAAGCTCGAGTAACTGCTCATCAAAGCCATTTATATTTTCATAACCCCAAAGCCACGTATTTGACGAGAAGCTCTCAGAGCCGATAAACTGCATATCAAACTCACGCTCATCAAAGTAAATTTTACCGCTATCAAAATCAACCTGCCAGTTGCTACCTTCAACCAGTAGCTTAAATGCACGTTTTTGAAGTAATGTCGCTTTACCAACACATGCGCTAAAAAGCTCGCTCCAGTTACTTTTATCTACGCCAAGCTTATCTAAAAACATCGCTTCTCCGGGTATTAGCAAGCTATTGCTTGAAGTGCTTTTTCTTTAAAGCTGTCATTTACAACAAATTTTGTCTTATAGACAAAAATTTGAGCCGTATTTTCATTTTTTATCTTAATAACAAGACGCTTATCATTGTTTGTACCACTTTTTATATGTTCGTTATAGCCAAGATTATAAAGGCTAGTTATCTTATCTTTGCTAAGCTCACTAAGGCATAAAAGCACCTCTAGCTCAGCATATTCTCTTGCTCTTTGAGGCGTGCTAGCTTCTTCATTTTTAGAAAATTTAGAGTTTTGTTTTAGCTTTCTTGTCTTAAAGTCTAAATTTTGTGCATCTTCTAGGCTATAAACCTCGTTTAAATTTGTCCTTACAAATTGATCATCTTTTGTGATATTTATCCTAAAAGCATAAGGAAAGTCGCGTTTTGCTTCATCTTTTACTATATCTTCGATGTTACCAAGCTCTCTTTCAAAGACTGCGATCTCGATATTTCCGTGAAAATCAAGGACGTTTATAGTGCCCATTTTCTTGCCACTTTTGGTTATCCTTGTGCTAAAGTCTTCGATCTTCCCAACGACTAAAATTTCTGCACTTTGTGGCAAACTCTCAAATTCTGAGCTTAGAGTATATTTTATCTTGTTGATCTCGTCTTTATAATCATCAAGCGGGTGGCCTGAGAGGTAGATACCAACGCTCTCTTGCTCAAATTTTAAAATTTGCTTGATGTCAAATTCGTCATTTATAGTGACAAAATTTATCTTTACATCGTTCATGCTCTCATCTTCACCAAATAAGCTCTCAACAGCATTTTTACGGATCTGAGCAGCACTTTTGCAAGCTTCTATGATATTTTCTACATTTTGCATAAGCATCTTACGACTAAAGCCAAACTCATCAAAACATCCAGCTTTTATGAGGCTTTCAAAGACCTTTTTATTGACCTTAAATGGATCGATCCTTGAGACAAAGTCATCCATGCTCTTAAACTCGCCATTTGCTTCACGCTCAGTGATAATGTTTTCAATAGCCGCTCCACCAACACCTTTAATAGCACCAAGCCCAAAGATAATGCCGTCATGATCGCCATTTTCAACGACGCTAAATTCTTTAGTTGATTTATTGATAGATGGTGGCAAAGTATCTATATTTATGCGTTTTATCTCATCGATATAGCGAACGATCTTATCGACGTTGCTCTCTTCGCTTGTAAGAAGTGCGGCCATAAATTCAGCCGGATAGTAAGCCTTAAGATAAGCAGTTTGAAAGGTAACATAAGCGTAAGCTGCGGAGTGAGATTTATTAAAGCCATATCCCGCAAATTTTACAATTAGCTCGAAAAGATCGTCTGCTTTTTGCCCATTTAGCCCTTTTGCCTCAGCACCTTTTACAAACTCGCCCTTTAGCCTATCCATCTCTTCTTTGATCTTTTTACCCATCGCACGGCGTACAAGGTCCGCCCCGCCAAGGCTAAAGCCGCCTATGGCTTGAACGATTTGCATAACTTGCTCTTGATAGACGATGACGCCGTATGTTGGTGCAAGGATCGGCTCAAGCTCTTTAAATGAGTAGGTTATCTCGGCCTCGCCATGTTTTCTTTTGACAAAGTCATCAAGCATACCACTTTCCATCGGTCCTGGTCGGTAGAGTGCTAGCATCGCGACGATGTCCTCAAAGCAGTCTGGACGCAAGCTAGTTCCTAGCTTTCTCATGCCTTCGCCCTCGATTTGGAAAATTCCTATCGCTTGGCCGCTTTGTATCATTTTATAAACATTAGAATCGTTTTTATCGATCTGCTCCCAAATGATATCCTTTCCAGTTCGTTGTTTAACGAGCTTTATGGCATTATCGATAACTGTTAGTGTTTTTAGTCCAAGAAAGTCGAATTTAATTAAATCAACATCCTCAAGATATTTAAGGCTATACTGCGTAACATAGCGATCTTCTGGGCTATTTGGCTGACGAAATAGCGGAGTTTTGTTCCATAGCTCCTCATTTGAGATAACGACACCTGCTGCATGCTGACCGGCATTTCTGTTTAGTCCCTCAAGATCAAGGGCAAATTTCCAAATTTTAGCTGCCTTTGGATTTTGACTTATTAGCTCAGCTATCTTTGGCTCTTTTTCATAAGCATCTTTTAGTGTAATACCAAGTTCATCAGGTATTAGCTTTGCCATCGCATCGGCTTCGGAGTAAGGCATATCACAAACCCTAGCAACATCTCTAATGACACCTTTTGCGAGCAATTTACCAAATGTAATAACGCCAGCAACGTTAAATTTTCCGTATTTTTGCGTAACATAGTCAATTATCTCGCCACGCCTGCTTTGACAAAAATCCACGTCGATATCTGGCATGCTAACACGCTCTGGGTTCAGAAATCTCTCAAAAAGTAGGTTGTATGGGATCGGATCAAGGTCAGTGATCTTTAGCGAGTAAGCGACCAAACTACCGGCCGCAGAACCACGCCCTGGACCAACTGGCACGCCTCTACTTTTAGCCTCATTTATGAAGTCCCAAACGATCATCATATAGCCTGGGAAATTCATTTTATTAATTATGCCAATCTCTATCTCAAGGCGTTTTTTATATTCGTCATGTAAATTTTCAGGGACAAATTTTAGCCTCTCTTCAAGCCCCTTTCTGCATTCATATTCAAAAAACACAGCATCATTTTTAAAGCTATATCTATTTTCAGGCTCTGGAAGTGTTAAATTTCTCTCTTTTGCATATTCAAGTGTAAATTTAAAATTTGGCGGAGTTGGGTTGCCAAGTTTGATCTCAAGATTGCACTTATTCACGATCTCTTGGGTATTTTCTATCACTTCAGGGATATCTAAAAATAGCTCACTCATCTGCTCTTTGCTTTTTACAAAAAACTCATGGACGCTGTGGCGAAGTCGGTTTGGATCATCTAAAGTTTTGTTCATCGCGATACACATAAAAACCTCATGCGCGTCGGCTCGCTCTTTAAAAGTGTAGTGAGTATCGTTTGTGGCGATGACCTTTATGCCAGTCTCTTTGGCGATGCGTAAAATATCATCATCAATGCGTTTTTGATCGCCGATGCCGTGACGCATGATCTCAAGATAAAAGTCATCTCCAAAAATTTCTTTATATTCAAGTGCGACCTCTTTTGCTCTCTCGTAGCCTTTAGCGCCAAATTTGACGTTACGATCGCTTAAATTTAGATGCCAACTCACCTCGCCCTGCAAGCAAGCAGAGCTACAAACCAAGCCCTCGCTGTGCTCTTTTAAAATTTTTTTATTTATACGAGGATAATAGTAAAAGCCCTCGATGTAGCTCATGGAGCTAAGATACATCAAATTTTTATAGCCAGTCTCGTTTTTGGCGATTAGTATAAGGTGAAAGCGCTGTTTAGTACTCTTGTCATCAAGCTGCTCGCCATTATGAACGTAAGCTTCGATGCCAATTAGTGGTTTTATACCCTCTTTTTTCATCGCCTTGTAAAAATCTATCGCTCCAAACATATTGCCGTGATCTGTGATAGCCGCTGCTGTGTCGCCTCTATCATGAAGCACGTGAGCTAGCTCTTTTATCTTGTTCGCTCCGTCAAGTAGGGAGTATTCGGTGTGTAAATGCAGGTGCGTAAAACTAGAATTTTCACTCATTTTTTATCCTTTTTTAATGAGTGGATTTTACAAAATTTTGGCTAATAAGGTGCTTGATGAAAACTTAATGGGAGCTTTAAAAATTTATAGAATTTGTAGTTTGTGGCTAAGAACGAAGCACGCTGTCATCTGACGCACTATGCTATTAAAGTCTTGTAAATTTTAAAATTTATGAACGAGTAATTTCAGCTCTGATTTGAGTGGCAAGCTTTGCGAGACTTAAAATCAGTAGTCAACTCTTGCGAGTGAGTGAAGTTTTAAAATTTGAAAAATAGAAAAATTCTATTTTTGAAATCCCAACTTTAAATTTATAAACTCTTTTATTCAAAAGGAAGACAAGGGGACTCAAGTTACGGTCTGCTTGCAGTTGCGAGCCTGCGAAGCAAAGCCGTCCCCTTATCTCCCTTTAGATCCCTCGATCCCATCGCACGTTAGAGGTGCATGCAAATGTGCTAGTGCACTGCATGCGCTTTATCATCAGACAAGTGTTGAACAAATTTTAGAATTTTATGAACGAGTAACTTTAGCTCTAAAATTTGAGTTAAGCGGTCAGTGAAGTCAAAATTTAGTAGTCAATTCTTGCGAGTGAACAAAAATTAGCAAATCAAAAAGATAAATTTAAAAGAATTAGATCGCGGACTAAGCCGCAATCCATTATAAATAAACTGGGATATTTGTGTGTTCTAAGAAAAATCTTGAAGTGCCACCAAGCACCATTTCCATAAGACCATTTTCACCATATCTGCTAGCAACGATTAGATCAGCATTTCTATCAATAGCTGCTTTTAAAAGCGCTTCACCAGGTATCATCGTGGTAGCAATCACTTCAAAAGTGGCTGATATGCCATGAATTTTGAAGTACTCTTCAAGCTTCTTAAGATTTAGTTCAGCATTATCGCCAAGACTTGCTTTTGAGGTAATGCACTGAACCTTTTTTGCCTTTTTTAAAAGATCGATCGAGCCTGTTAGTGCCCTTGAACTTTGCGTCGTACCAGTCCAGCTAACGAGGATATTATCGGCTTTAAACTCACGCATTTTTCTAGGTATTACAATCGCATTTTTACCACTTTTTAAAACAGCTGACTCAAATGTACCAGTGATCTTTCCATCAAGTGGCACAGCAGCCACCACTAGATCGCAAAATTTACTCTCTTGCTCCACTATCGCGCTTCTTTTGCCACTGTGAATCGTAAAATTTGCAGTGCAAACATCTTCAATGATTTCACTAGTTACTTTTATGCCAAGCTCAGCACAAATTTTATTGAAAATTTTCTCATTCTCTTCATGCTCGACAGCTAGTTCAGATTTAGCTGATTTTAGAAATTCTTCAAAAAGCACTCCTCCACGAAGCGTCATTTTCATATTATAAACTACGCTTGGGTCAAGCTGACAAGTCATAATTTCCATATGTGTGTTAAACCACTGAGCAACCTTTAGGGCACCATAAATTCTTGGCTCGATATCGTCTCCAGCTCCTATTGGAAAAAGCAACTTTTTGTATTTCATCATCTATCCTTTAAAATTTATTCAACTAAAGAGAGCGAAATTTTATTTCCTTTTTGCTCACTCACACATACTTTGACCTGATCACCTACGTTTAATGGGGTTTTTATCTTTGAGATGTGAAGCAAGCCATCAATGCCATCTTTTAGCTCGATAAATACACCAAAATCAACCACACTCTTTACAGTTCCCAAAAACTCATCACCGATATTAAAATTTGGTTTTGAACGCTCTTTGTCGTGTTTAAACGGCTTTTTGCCAAATGAACGTCCATTGTCTTTTGAAGTGATAGAGATGATGTAATCTTTTGCAGCATCGACATTTTTCTTTGCACCACCTGCGATTTTAACTTCACCTTTTTCTCTATCAAGATCGATTGAAACCTCAAATTTCTCAATGATCTCTTTTATGGTTTTTCCAGCTTGTCCGATGATGTCTACGATCTTGCTTGGATCAACACTAAATAGTTCAAGCTTTGGAAGCACATCTTCATTTATTTTTATATTTTTATCCGCTTCTGCCATCAAAGATAAGATATGCTCTCTACCACGTTTTGCTTGATAAAGTGCCTCTTTTAACACTTCTAAACTAATGCCACCAAGTTTAATATCCATCTGAAGTGCCGTGATACCATCGCTTGTACCTGCTACTTTAAAGTCCATATCGCCATCGTGATCTTCAAGCCCCATGATATCTGTTAGCACTGCGTGTTTATCGCCTTCAAATATTAATCCCATAGCGACACCTGCGACAAGTTTTAAAGTATTTATGCCAGCTGCTCTAAGTGCAAGCGAGCCACCGCAAACGCTAGCCATAGAGCTTGAGCCGTTACTCTCTAAAATTTCTGAAACGACTCTTATTGTGTATGGCGAAGCTAGATCGATACTTGGTGTAAGGGCACGTTTGGCTAAATTTCCATGTCCAAGCTCACGTCTACCAGGAGCTTTTAGTGGGCTTGCCTCACCTACGCTAAAGCCTGGGAAGTTGTAGTTAAACATAAATTTTTCTACAAAAGGTACTTTTTCAGTGAGGATGTCATACATTTGAGCGTCACTGTCAGTGCCAAGAGTAGTGACAACTAGGGCTTGTGTCTGTCCTCTTGTAAAGAGGCATGAGCCATGTGCATTTGGAAGCACGTTTGTTTCGATACTAATAGGTCTAACCTCTTCAAGCCCACGTCCATCGGCTCTTACACCTTCATTTATTATCTGCTCTCTAACGATTTTCTTTTTATATTTGCCAAGGACATTTGTGATGACAGCCTCGTCCCAGCCCTCTTTTTGAGCTACCTCATCGCTTGAAATTTGTTTAGCGATCTTGCTAAGTTCGCTCGCTCGCTCGCTTTTTGCCATTTGATTGATCGCGTTTTTGACTTCAGCTTTATAAAATTTATCGATATAAATAGCTATATTTTCATTTTCTATCTCAGGTTTTAGCTCAAGCGTAGCGTCCTCTTTTTTATGCTCTTTGAAAGCTTCTTCGTAAGCACTACTAGCTCTTAATATCGCCTTACCAGCAAAATCAATCGCTTCAACCATCATATCTTCGCTAAATTCGTTCATTAGCTGTTTTTGAGCCATGCTATCACTTAAGCTCGGATCTATCATCGGCTCGATCGCAACCATCGGGATAAGCTGCGTAGTTTGCTGAGGCAAGCTTCTCATCTCGATCATCAAAAGCTCATCTTTTGTACCAGCTACATAAAGATCTATCGCACTTTGTTTTAGCTCAGAGTTGCTTGGATTGATCACAAATTTTTCATCTATATAGCCAACTCTCACGCCACAAACTGGGCGATTTACAGGGATGTCGCTAAGATATAGTGCAACTGAAGCCGCATTTAGGCTAACAACTTGCAAATCAACCTCAGGATCAGCTGAAAGCACCATTACAACTATTTGAGTTGGATATGCGTAACCTTTTGGAAAGAGCGGTCTAAGAGATCTATCGATGATGCGAGCTGTTAGCGTTTCAAAGTCGCCTGGCTTTGTCTCGCGCTTAACATAACCGCCAGGAATTTTTCCAGCGGCGTAAGCTTTTTCGATGTACTGCACCGTTAGAGGTAAAAAATCCTCCTCAACTTGTGTGTCTTCTCTGGCAACAGTTGCTAAAACGACGGTATTTTTTACCCTTAAAAGCACTGCTCCGCTAGCTTGTTTTGCTACTTTATTAAGGTCAAAAATTTCAACCTGATTATTGACTTCTATACTATATTGCATTATTTTTATCTCCTTGTTGTTTTTGTAACGGCAAATAATAAGGGCTCTCTTCTAATATTGACATGATACGCTCACTCGTAGCTTCGATCTTTTTCTCGTAATACGAATCCACATCGATAAAATCAACGATCTTGTTTATCGTGTAAATTTCATCAACCATATCATTTAAATTTATAAAGACGTCAGTAGCAATCACTGGCGTTGCGTATGAGATGGATTTTACCTTCACATCAAGCAACGTCTTTATGCAAATGAGTGCCGTCATACCAGTCTCACACCCCTCATCGATTAGTAGAATATTTTTATCTTTTAGCTCTCCTATCAAATTTCCTTTTCGGTATTTATAAACATTTTTTAAAATTTTCTCTTCATATTTTCTATGTGCTTCGCCGTAAATATAGTCATAGCTTATATTAAAAGCTTTTATAAGCTTATCATTTAATACTATATCTTCTGTCTCGCTAACTATTGCAACGTCGCATTCGCTATTATTTGGGGCAGGTATTGGCTCGCTAAAGAGCATCTCGTAGCTTAAATTTAAACTTCTACAAACTGCATCTGTGAGTATAACTGACTCAAGCGACATACAAACAACTATCGTCTTTTTATCTACGAGTTCTTTTTTTGGCAAAATTTCAATTAGCTTGCTAGCTGCCTCTAACTGATCCTTAAATTTAGCCGTTATCATTTAGTTGGCACTCGATTTTGTACTGCTTTGCGAAAAGTCATAGTGCAAACCACCCATTGGATAGAAATTTATCGTGAAATAAATACCATTTTTTCTAGTTGATGCTGAGCCGTTTATTGTCGTTGTTGGCTCGACATCTTGTTGATAAATTATCCCGTAATTCCAGCATTTTCTTTGATGAAGCACGCCAACTCTCCAGCTTTTTGTGTAGCTTCGCTCAATATCATATTGCCAGCCGCCAATAAGACTATACTGATGAGGTAATTTTACTCCAAGACCACTTGTAAAATAGCTATCTTTTGTCGCACTATTTTTTATTTTGCTATCATTTTTCTTCATGGTGTGAAGCATATTTAGCCAAAATAAATCATTTGTGTATGAAAATCCACTTTGTATCTTTTTAAGCTCTTTGCTCTTGTGTGAATACTCAAGCTTATTATAAAGGCTTAAATTTTCAAATGGATATAGATAGATAGCATTTTTTAAATTCGAATATTCATCTTCTTTTGTGTAATATCCTTGAGAAATACTATGTTTTATAATCTTTCTACCATTAGAGTTAAAGAAATACTGAGTCAAATAACCAGAAATTTCTTCCTTGCTCTGCCCTTGAGTCAAGAAATTTTCATACTCATTTAGATTTTTATCATAGATAAACTCATCATCTAAATTTCCTTTTCTATAGCCTGGCAGTAGGTATTCAGCTCCAAAATTTAAAGTGTGATAAAAGCTTTCATACGCTTTTGCAAGATCAGTGTGAATGGTAAATTTGTGGTAATTATTTACAAAATTTGTATGCTTATCTTCTCTTTTATCATCAAATAAATTTATCTTATTCTCGTAATTTATTCTTGAAGCGTATAGGTACTCGTAAAATGAAAACGTTAAACTATCATCAAGCAGTGGCACATGCACTGAAGCTGGAAGTGCAAATTCATACTGAGTTGCTCTAACTCCTATCTTTCTATCATATCTATGTGACTGAAGATCGAGTGAATATAAGATATTTGGCAAGACAATATCATCTGTAAATTTATGATACTGAAGCGACGGAAGCTCTTGAAGCGTGTCTTTGTTCTCATTTTTTGAGCCAATTTTTTCAGTGTCTATGTAGTATTTTGCATAAGCACCAAAATAATGATCATCGTTTGCGATGAAATAGTTAAATTTAGAAGTTACAAGCGAATCATAATCATCATCTCTGCCCTTTAAATTTAAATAATCTATATCATTTAGCTTCGTTGCATCTATCCAAATTCCCTCTTGCAAATCCGCTTCGCTAAGGTATCTTATAAGCTTATCTCTTTCGTATTTTAGTCCAATGCCTTTATGTGTTTTATTTTTTAGTTCGGCCTTATTTGAAGTCTCTCCTTTTTGCTTGGCTTGGTAGCTGTTTTTATCAGTAAATGAGCCAAAGCTGATTTCGCCCCTTGAATCAGGCGACTCAGTAAATCTAAACGCACCATAAATTCCAGCGCCTCTGTTTGTTCTTATCTGCGGATCAAGCTCGAAGTCCCACTCATTATAAGGTGCAAAATAAATCGGCTGTTTGTAATAAAAACCTTCAGATTTTCCGTATCCAAGCTCAGGTGGCAAAAGACCTGTTCTTCTTGTGGTATCTGTTGAAAAACCAAAATATGGCAAATAAAAAACTGGCACATTAGCTATACGAAAGACTGGGTTAAAAAGATGTAAAAATTTGCTTTGTTTATTTAGCGTAGCTGAGCTTGAGGTGATACTCCAGTCAGGATCTTGGACATTACAGCTTGAAACCATCGCCTTTTTTACTCTATAGTACTCACTGTCAGAGCTGCTCTCATCGCTTCTCATCCACACTTCCATGTCTTTATTCATCATAAAAAGCGATTCAAAAGCAGTGTCATTATTTTTTAAATTTAACTTTGCATAGTTTGAGCGAGAGACTTCGCTCTTTCCTTTCATCATGTTGACGTTACCAAATAGCTCGATAACCGAATTATTTTGATCATACACAGCACAATCAGCTGTCACAAGGTAATCTTGTGAATATACAACGACGTTTTTGTTTGCTGTTACGATGCCTTTATCTTGCTTTACATCATCGGCCAAAAGCTGCACATCTTGCACAGCTGCACTTAGATTTAAAATACAAACCGGAACTAAAAATAAAATTTTACGCATTTATCACCACTGTTTTTGCTATTTTGTCTTGCCAAGTCTGCCTAGCTGGATTTGCAAATGCCCATGCAAAACCAAGATAAAAACAAGCTTCACTAACCAACCTAAAAATCGCCCTTACTAGGCTTGAAATAAAATTTGGTCTATCTAAAATTTCTACATTAATGCACATCGTCTTTGTTAGCATTTGTCCAAGACTCGCGCCATAATACCAAACAAAAAATGCATGATAAATAATCTTTAGTGCGACTATTTGCCAAAAGAAATTTAAGGTCAAATTTCTGGCTTCATCATAGCTCATAACCGACAAAAAGGCATCCCAGTAAATGATCAAAAACAAAAAAGAAACGATACATTCATCAATTGAGTAAGCTAGCACTCTTTTTGAAAATGGCGCTAGCGAAATTTCTTCTTTTTCAAGTTTTTCAACTAACTGCATACTCATTTTAATGCCTGCCAGGCAATATCTTTTCTATAGTGCGCTCCGTCAAATTTTACATTTTCGCAAAGCTCATAAGCTCTATCACGTGCCTCTTTTATGCTCTGCGCAGTGGCCACACAGACTAATACTCTGCCACCATCTGCGTAAATTTCTCCATCTTGCTCACTAACACCAGCATAAGCGATGTGAGCATCTTTTACATCATTTAAAACTGAAATTTTAGCTTTTGGGCTACTTTTATACGGATAGTCCTTACTAGCCATTACGACACCAACCGCAAATTCATCTTTTAAACTAATAGGCTTTAGCTCGCCCTTTGCAGCATTTAGTAAAATTTCGCTTAGATTTCCGTCAATTAACGGCATCAAGACCTCGCATTCAGGATCGCCAAATCTTACGTTAAACTCAAGTACATAAGGCTCATTTTTCACGATCATAAGTCCTACAAAAAGGACTCCACAAAACGGACTGCCATCGTTTTTCATCCCTTTTAGTGTAGGCTTTACCACCTCTTCTTCGACTCTTTTTATCAGCTCTTTTGAAGCAAGCGGACTTGGAGCATAAGCGCCCATACCGCCAGTATTTGGACCTTCGTCATTATCAAGCAGACGTTTATGATCTTGTGCCACTGGCAAACTTACAAAATTTTCGCCGTCACAAATAGCAAAAAAGCTCAGCTCAAAGCCGTTTAAAAACTCTTCAACCACCACAAATTTACCAGCATCACCAAAGCTAGCTCCGCTTAGCATGTCACTAACTGCCTCTTTGGCCTCCTCTTTAGAGTTTGCGATTATTACGCCTTTTCCAGCGCAAAGTCCATCGGCCTTTACGACCATTGGTACGCTTAGAGTATCGATAAATTTAAATGCTTTTTCTTTATCATCTGTATTTAAATATCTTGCGGTTTTTATGTTATTTCTAGCTAAAAAGTCCTTCATATACGCCTTGCTAGCCTCAAGTCTAGCAGCTGCCTTGCTTGGTCCAAATATAAGCAAGCCCTCTTTTTTAAAGATATCTACCACGCCTTCGCTAAGAGGCGCTTCAGGGCCTACGATAGTTAGGGCAATATCATTTTGTTTAGCAAATTTTGCAAGCTCATAAAAGTCTTTTATATTTAAATTCTCGCCAAGGCGTGAGGTCGCACCATTTCCAGGTGCAAAGTATAAATTTATATTTTTTTCGTTTTTTAGTTTTAGAGCAATGGCGTATTCGCGGCCGCCACTTCCTATTATGAGAATATTCATTTCATCTCCGTAAATTTAAAAAACCCGAGTGGGCGTCGCATAGAAGAGTGGCCCATAAACAAAGCCAATCTTGCAAATAGATGGATACCAAACGGTTGCAACTTCTCGCCTTTTCAGACTCAAACGAAGCCACATCACAAGGTACCCATACCTTTTCGCTAACAAAAAAGTGTTGGACCCCGTAAAATGCTGACTCGCTTCACTCAGGCAATAAAATTATATAAATTCTTTGCTTAAAGTAATGTTTTGGCAAGCGCGATACAGGCGTTTATATCTTGACTTTGGCTTACTATTGGCTCGGTAAATTTTAGCTCTTTTGCAGTGACCTTTCCAATGCTTATCGCTTGATAGCTCTCATCCCAGCCAAAATTATTAAGAAAATTTTTGACATTTAGCGGAGAAGCGAAGATCAAGATACTATTTTTTGGTGGTTTTAGCTCCATTTTGCAAGGATTTAAGACATTTTCATAGGCGACAATCACCTTTATATTTACTCCGCCATTTTGCAAAATTTCTAAGAAATTTGAAGCACTATCTTTACCCTTTAGATAAAGAACCTTTTTACCTTTTAGAAGTGGCAAAATTTCTCTTGCAAAGTCGTCTCCGTGAGCATTATTTCCGGTGTAAATTTCACTAAATCCAAACTCTCTTGCGGCTGCCGCACAACTATTTGCGATGGCAAAGACTGGCAAATTTATAGGCGAAATACCATTAAATTTTAATGCATTAAAAGCATTTTTAGAAGTAGCTACCAGCACGTCATAGTCACTTAAATTTAGTTCAAATTTCAAAAACTCGATCTTGCTAACACTTAAATTTACAACGCTCTCATCAGCCGTTTTTGTGTTTGAAATAAGATAAATTTTACGCAACCCTTTTTAACCTTAAAAAAGATATTAAAGCAAGTAATGTGCAAGCTAAAATAACAATAGAAGTCGAATAAAATATATCACCAAGCCCAACTAGCGGAGAGACGATACCGCCTAAGAAAAATGGGCAAAATCCAAGTATTGCTGAGGCTGAGCCTGCGTATTCTCTGCCTTCATTCATGGCTAGCGATGAAGCGGTTGGCAAGACAAATCCTGTAAAAAGAAGTAATAAGAAAAATGCGATAATGACGCCGATCACTTCAAATTTAAAACAAAGCATGAAAGCAATAAAAATGCTAGCAAACAAGGTGCCAAAAAGCCCAGTTTTGAGCGCTTTTCTCTCATTTAAAAAACTGGCAAGCCTTGCTCCTATAACAAGCCCTAAACCATTTGAAGCAAAGCAAAAGCTATAGCTTACTGGACTTAGAGAATAAAATTCTTGAAAGATAAACGAAGATGACGCTATATAAGCAAACATCGCACCCATTGCAAATGTCTGAATGCTTACGAAAAGCATAAATTTTTTCTTTCTTAAAATTTTGCCAAAAACACTATAAGTCACTAGCAAAGGCATTTTTAAGCGATTTGACTGACTTAAGCTCTCTTTGAAATAAAAATTTGCGATAAAAAGCAAAATACCAATGATAGTAAGTGCCATAAAGATGCCACGCCAGTCGGTAAATTTAAGCAGCAAACTGCCGCCTATTGGTGAAAGTATCGGGGCAAGACCATTTACAACCATCATAAGACTAAAAAATTTAGTCATTTCATGGCCCTTATAAAGATCACTAACAACAGCCCTTGAAATAACCAAACTGCCGGCACTTGCAAGCCCTTGAATAATTCTCATAAAGATAAAAAACTGGATATTTTGTGCAAAAAATATAAAAATAGTGCTTATAGTATAGACGATGAGCGAGATGGTAAGGGGCAGTTTTCGGCCAAATTTATCACTTATTGGGCCAACTATGAGCTGACCTATGGCTAAGCCTGCCATCGATGTCGTGATCGTTAATTGCGTAGCTGTAACACTTGTTTTAAACCACTCAGTAATAGCCGGAAGTGCTGGCAAATAAAGATCTGTAACAAATGGTCCAAAGGCAGAGAGAGCGCCTAAAAATAGCAATAAAAATAGCTTGGGATTTTCTTTTTTCATAGTTTTTCTTTAAATTTTAAGAGAGATTATATTATGACTTTGCTTTTTAGGTTATTAAGGGTAAATTTAACGTGATTTATAAAATGTAAAAGCCCTAAAAATAGGGCTTAGTATTACATTTTGTCTTTAGTGACGATTAAGAGCATTTTAAATTTATCTTTTATCTTTAATCCGTGTGGTATTTTGCCTGGTAACACGATGGTATCGCCTTTTTTGATATCAAAATGTTCATCACCAATAGTTAGCTTCATCTCGCCATCAAGTGCGATAAGTAGTGCATCGCCTGGAGCTGCGTGAGTTGAGAGCTCTTGGTCTGTGTCAAAACTAAGTAATGACATTGAGCCGTTTTCGTTCTTTACGAGCGTTTTGCTCACGATTTTGCCTTTTTCGTATTCGACTGCATCAACTAAGCTAAAAATAGCTGCCTTAGGTAAATGATCTATCATTAAATCCTCCTTAAAATCAATTGAAATATATTTCGTTGGTTCGTTAAAAACTAGCTTGCGCCACACTTTTTTCTCTATCAGGCAAGCTTGCTCATTGCCTATATGCATCTGCTTTTCGCCGTAGTATAGGCTAGCGCCGCCCTCCACAACCCATGCGAGGCTGTCACAAAACAGCATCTCATGATCTAGTTCCTCGCCCGTATCAAAAGCAAATACATCGACATGAGCGTTCTCGCAATCAAAAATTCTCTTGCTAACAACGCTTTTTGCGACGACTTTCGTGTCGGCGTTTAGATTGTAAATTTTACTCATTTTTCTTCCTTTCGTAAATTTTACACGTCATTGTAGTAAAAATTTTTGGATGATTTGTTGATAAGGATTATCTATTTTTATCAAATTTGAGCCATTTCCAACAAAAATTAGGCGCAAAAGCGCCCAAATTTTACTGCTGCTCTTATTGCTATACTATAGTTGTTATATTCAAAAGTATTTAGTTTGCATATTATTCATTTGCAGAATACCGTAAAGTTTGTCCGACCTAAGTTTATTTTTAGACTTTTATCAGTTCTGGTGCCGGTTTCAGCTCTAATCGCAAAAGAGCTACTATTGAAATTTATATGTCAAATTTAAAATCTTCTAAATCTTTATTAATAGTCCTACCTTTATAATACCCATCAAAATTATATACAAACTTTACATCCTTGCCCTCCTGATACTTGTAAAAATAATCTTTGTTTGATTGTTTTTTTGTAATTTCATTTTCAAAACTAAGCCATTTTTCAAGAATTGAGTTTGTTTTTTCTTCAATAACAGATTTATATTCTTTTATATCTAAAATTTTATCAAAACTACGGCTTACTATGCCAATAACTGCGTATTTTCCATAACGCAAAGCATTTCCATATTTATCCATTCCATAATTTTTTTCTTTCTTTTCAGTGTCTAATAAATATTGGTAGCAATAATATCCATACACATATTTTTTATAATCACTCTCTGCCTTAAGATAGTATTTAAAATTATTTTCTCTGAATAATACTGTATCACTACTCTGCCTTGCTTTTTTTGCATCGCCACTTATACTTATAGCAATTCTCATAAAATTTGAAAGATCAATTATTTGTTTCTTTAAAATATATTTTTTATTTATTCCTTCATAGAACTCACCTTGCTTTCTATTTAAAAATAAACCAAAATCACGATAAATATTCTGTTGATAGTTTACCAATATAACTTCATTTGATCTACGATCCATCTCGCTTACAACAGACTGTTCATTTGTAGCATGGGACAAATTTTCAATTAACTTTAGTTTTTTCTGTTTTGTTTCTTCGGTATTTCCATTATTTTTACCATCTTCAATAAAAGTAACTATTTTTACCAACACCTCCTTATCATTAAATATTGTGTAGTTATTATTTTGAATACATTCCTCATATAAAGAGGACAGCGTAAACGCAGTTTGTCCTCCATTAATTATTTGAGGATTCATTATGATAAGTTGAGCTTTATCCTTTTTAGCTACTTGTGAATTTATTTGTGTATCGTCGGACAAAATAGTTATACCATTATTAAATAATGCAAACTCGTTAGTTGATTTATTTTTTACTGTATCAGCAATTTGTGGATTGACTTGATTATTTTTCAACCCTAGAAAACACCTCGGATTATATTTTAAAACTGAATTTTTATACTTATGCAATATTTTGGCAATTTCAATGAGCGGAACGAATGTAACCATAATTTTGCAATCACTCAGTTCCGTATTTACCGTATAGCCTATTCTCCCTTCATTTCCTTCCTTATTTACAAGAGATAAGTTAATCCTAATTTCTTCTGCATTAAAGAAACAACCAGACACTATCGGAAAAACCAATTCATTATAGCACTTTTGGAAATCAAATACATCCCCATGAAATCCACCTGTCAGTTTTTTTATATACTTGCTTTTCTTTTCTTTTAAGTTTGCTAGAATTATCACTCTATATTTATACCTTCCTATATCATCAATACCCTGAATCACTTCTTGCATTTTTAAAATTTTACCATTATAAGAATTACCATCTTCATCCGTTTTCTCACCATCAATTACTCTATCTACATCCATTGAAAGTAACTCTTCATAATCTATTTCTTTATTTTCGAAATTGTTTCGAGTGGTTCTAAACTTGGATTGAATAAAGATTATCTCCTTCGAATCTTCATCTATATAATATGCATCTATACCTCCATCATAAGAAGCATCAGTAATAAAATTTTCTCTATCTATAAAATTTTCTATTCCGTACATACCTTTTAAAAATAAATGAATGAATGATTTTGATCTTGCTTTATTCAACCCTTCAATATCTATATCTTCTGGATAGTAAGATCTATATTCCTTTGGCGCCTCTTTTCTTAATTCATCTAATATTTGAACCAATGTTTCATATTTTGTCATTTTATTTCCTCCATAACTAATTTCTATCACAGATTGTTATAAATATCTTCCATAAAAACACTTATAAGTGCCTTATTTATTATATTTTATCTTTTAACAATAAAAATAATAAGTGCATATTCTACTCATAGCCATCCATAAGTGCATATAAAATAAGCAAACCTAGAGTCATTGATATTATTTTCTATTAGTCTTGAATCTTTTAACAAAAGACCTTTGATTTGAAGCGCTAATTTTGTGGCAATATCAAGATCATTTCTTATATTTTCAATTTCTTTAATAAGGTAAGATAGAAAATTATATTTTTATGCAAATTGATATTTTAATACCTTATTGCTTGAATCAGAAAACTATAAAAACTTAAAAACCTTATTTATAGTGCTTTGTATTTCCGGTTCTGCAAGCTCAATATTTTGTTTATTGTATCTAAGCTTTCCTTAAGTAGTAACTATATTTTTTACTTTTTTGTATAAGATAATGCTTAAATTATTTAATGTCATTATAGTCAAGAAAACAATACTACAGCAATCGTTTCGAATAGCAAAAGGTGTTATGGCTTCACCGAGGACAGCTTCTGTGTAGTATGATTCAAAATATTTCTGTATACTTTTATATTCATTCTTGAAAACAATAATAAAAGTCTTTTTATTATACCCAGAATAAATTCGATTCGATCTTGATAAAGTTTACACTATATTAGCACCCTTTAATATTTTATATGCATATATTAAACACAATTTAGGTTGATCAAATGCAATTTAATATTTATTAACCACAAGTAAAACTCAATAAAAATCTAATCAAAAGCTTCTGCGAGTTTGTTCTCAAATATATTACTCCCACTCTATCGTTGCAGGTGGCTTGCTCGAGATGTCGTAAACTACGCGGTTGATGCCATTTACCTCGTTTATAATGCGGCGACTTACGTTTTCTAGCAGATCGTACGGCAGGCGTGAGAAGCTTGCAGTCATGCCATCGCTCGCATCGACCACACGCACGCAAACAGCGTTTTCATAAGTGCGGTTATCACCCATTACGCCGACAGAATTTACATTTAAGAGTACACAAAACGCCTGCCAAGTTTTGTTGTACCAGCCAGTACTTTTTAGCTCATCGCGTAAGATCACATCAGCTTTGCGAAGTAGCTCTAAACTTGGTTTATTTACCTCGCCCATTATGCGGATAGCAAGACCAGGTCCCGGGAAAGGGTGGCGGAAGACTAAATCACGGCTTAGTCCAAGCTCAAGACCAAGCTTTCTAACCTCATCTTTAAAAATTTCTCTTAGCGGCTCTATTAGCTCAAATGTCATCCAATCAGGCAAGCCTCCAACATTGTGATGGCTCTTTATCGTCTTGCTTGAGCCAACTACAGAGCTTTCGATGATATCAGTATAAAGAGTGCCTTGAGCTAAAAATTTCACATCGCCGTGCTTTTTAGCCTCTTTTTCAAAAATTTCTATAAAGGTTTCACCTATGATCTTACGCTTTTTCTCAGGATCAACCACACCAGCTAAGCGGCCAAGAAAGGTCTCGCTCGCGTCTATGCTAACTAGCTCAACGCCAAGCTTTGTTCTAAATGTAGCTTCAACTTGCTCTTTTTCGTTTGTTCTAAGAAGTCCGTTATCAACAAAGACAAGGATCAAATTTTCAGGCACAGCAGCTGCTAAAAGCGCCGCGGTTACAGAGCTATCTACGCCGCCGCTAACTGCACAAAGTACCTTGTGAGTGCCTACTATTTTTCTGATCTCTTCTATCTTGTTTTTAGCGAAACTTCCCATATTCCAAGTGCTCTCGCAACCACAAATATATTTAGCAAAATTCTTTAGAATTTGCGTGCCATATTCGCTGTGTTGCACCTCTGCGTGAAACTGGATCGCATAAAATTTACGCTTATCATCGCCAAAAGCACAATAAGGTGAATTTTCACTAACAGCAATCACTTCAAAGCCCTCTGGCAAGTCCTTTACATAGTCGCTATGACTCATCCATACGATTTGTTTTGAAGGTGTATCTTTAAATAGCTCATGTTCTTTAATAACGTTAAGCTCTGCCTTACCATACTCTTTTTGATCAGCTGCTAAAACCTCAGCCCCATGCGTGTGAGCAAGTAGTTGCATGCCGTAGCAAACGCCAAGTATAGGGATGTTTAACTCAAAGACGCCGTTATCGCAAAAATAAGCATCCTTAGCATAAACACTAGCTGGACCGCCACTTAAAATGATACCTTTTGGCTCTTTCGCCTTTATCTCACTAAGCTTTGCATTAAATGGCAAAATTTCAGTGTAGACGCCCTCTTCTCTTAGCCTTCTAGCTATTAGCTGAGTGTATTGCGAACCAAAATCCAAAACTATAATCGTATTGTTCATTTATAACCTTTTAAAAATAGATATGAAAAATTTCAAACTGCACATACCAAACAATGATTGATACGATATATCCTAGAACCACCATCCAAGCGTATTTCATATGTGCGCCAAAGGTATAAATTCCTTTTAATTTACCCATTACTCCAACACCAGCTGCTGAACCAAAGCTGATCATCGAACCGCCAATACCAGCAGTTAGTGTCACTAATAGCCACTGACTCATTGCCTCCCCTGCATCAGCTCCCATTGCTGGATTTGCTTTCAAAACAGCTGACATAACAGGGACGTTATCAACGATCGCTGAAAGGAATCCAACGCCAATATTTACAGCAGTTGAGCCAAATTTATCATAAAGTGACACAGCGTAATTTAAAAATCCAGCAAAATGAAGAGCGCCAACCGCAGCTAAAATTCCAAAGAAGAAAAATAGTGTGTTGTTTTCGATCTTTGACATATAGTGAAATACATGCATTGGCTCTTCATTTTTGTGAGCTTTTTTGAAATAGTAAGTATAAAGACTAAGTAGTGAGAAACCAAACATCATTCCCCACATCGCTGGCAAGTGGAAAAGCTGATGCATCATAACTGCACAAAAGATAGTAAATGCACCTATAAAAATAACCGCTTTGCCACCCTTTTTCATAACCACTTTTGGCTCGTTTGCTACGTCAAAATGCGGTGCAGTACTTGGCACCACGCGAGAAAGTAAAAATGCCGTTACAAACCAACCTACGATAGATGCTGGAAAAAGTGCGAAAAAGTCGACGAATGGTGCTTTTCCAGCAGCCCAAGCCATAAGCGTAGTAATATCACCAAATGGACTCCATGCTCCACCTGCATTTGCTGCAACGACGATGTTTATCGCACCAGCCACTAGAAAATTTGTATTATTTCTATCTATTGTTAGAAGAACGGTTGAAAGAATAAGCGCTGTTGTTAGGTTATCAGCTACTGGGCTTATAAAAAATGCCAAAATACCAGTTAGCCAAAACAGCTTTCTATAAGTATAGCCTTTTGATACGAGATTATATTTAAGTGCGTTAAATACGTCTCTTTCTATAAGTGCTTCGATAAATGTCATCGCCACCATCAAGAAAAATACTATCTGAGCGATCTCTAAAATCAGGTGATTTACCTCATTCTCAAGCGAATGCACATCCATGCCATTTATAAGCATATAAATACCAATAAGTAGGAACATGAACGTACCGATAAAGATAGCAGGTTTTGCCTTGTCAATGTGGAAATTTTCTTCCGCTGCTATGAAAAAATATCCGACAACAAAAATTATAAGCGATAAAATTCCTGCCCATGTAGTGGTTAAGTCAATAGCTGCGGTTTCTCCATCAGCACCAAAAGCCATCGCGAAAAACAAGCCTAGAAGTCCAAAAAACCTCATTATACTCTCCTTGTAAAATAAAAAATCTTGGTATATTACTTAAATGAGCCTAAAAATTAGGTTAGTTAAAATTATTAAGCTTATATTACATTTTTATTTAGCTACAAAAATTTACTAAATTTTATTTATCTTGTCAGTTTTCTTCTCTTTTACTGGAGCGTCTCCATAAAATGGATCATCTTTATAGCCACAACCACTAAATGCAAAAAGAGTAAAAATTAAAATAAAAAATGATAAGATAAGCCCATGAAAAACGCTAAATTTTTGATAAATACTATTCACGAAAATCCTTTGTATAAAGAAAAATTAAGTATGGCAAATGAGTGCCAACAGCTTTTAGAGCTTATAGGGAAAGCAAAACGATTTTATATAGCTTTTTGCTACGTTAGAGAAGGTGTTTTGACCTTTGTTCTTACTCATCCCACTGGGCTTTTAGAGCTTAGGCGTGATAGTAGTATAAATGATATAAAAAGGTTATTAAAAACCTTTTGCAATTTTAATAAAAATAGCGTTTTTAACAACATTCTTACTCCAAAAACTATTAACGAAATCAACTATACAAAAAACAAAAAAGAAGAAAATATAAGATTTGTCGTGAGCAAATTTTTAAAATTTTTTAATCAAAAAGAGCAAAGTGCCATCTTTTATGCACCAGCTAGTAAAGGCGAGTTTAAAAATTTAGCAAAAGACGAGCAAATACACCAAAAATTTGAAGAACTAAGAGAAATTTTGCTAAAGAAAAATGAGCAGGCAAGATGCTAATAGACGAGATAAAAACGCTTCCAAACGAGCCTGGCGTATATCAGTATTTTGACGCACAAAATAGACTTTTATATGTCGGCAAGGCCAAAATTTTAAAAAACAGGGTCAAAAGCTACTTTAAATTTACTCCAAGCCTAGCTCCGGCTGAAAAACTAAGCCCAAGAATTTCAAAGATGATAAGTGAAGCTGTGCATCTTGAATACATCGTCACGCCAAGCGAAGCAGACGCGCTCATACTTGAAAATTCTTTCATCAAGCAGCTAAAACCAAAGTACAACATCTTGCTTCGTGACGACAAGACTTATCCTTATATTTTTATAAATTTAAATGATGATTTTCCAAGATTTGAGATCACTAGAAAAGTGATAAAAGGCTCGAATATCCGCTATTTTGGGCCATATTTTAGCGGAGCTAGCGAGCTACTTGAGGCACTTTATATAAATTTTAATCTCGTTCAGAAAAAGTCCTGCATCAAAGGCAAAAAAGCCTGCCTTTTTTATCAGCTAAAACGCTGCTATGCCCCGTGTGAGGGCAAAATTTCAAAAGAGAGCTACGCTAAGATCGTAAACGAAGCTATCACGGCCTTACAAAATCCAAATTTGCTCATCACTCGCCTTGAAGAGCTCATGCTAAACTACGCCAAAGCTGAAGACTACGAGCAAGCAGCCGCGACTAGAGATAAGATACAAACACTTAAAAATATGCAAACTAAGGTTGAAGTTGATCTTGCTAAACTTGAGGACTTTGAGGCCTACTCGGTCGCTTGCGTGCACGATATGATCTGTGCGGTGAGATTTAGCGTGCAAAGTGGCAAGATAACTGGCGTAAAAACTGACATCACGCAGGCCAAAAACGCTCAAAAAGACGAGATAAACGAAGCTTATAAGCAGGCTATTTTAAAAAGCTTCATAGCTGGACAGCCGACAATTAGCACCAAAATTTATGTGCATGAGAGCTTTGAAGATAGTGAGCTGGTGGAGGAAATTTTAAACAAGAGATTTGGACGTAAATTTAGCATCACTTGCCCAAAAATAGGAGATAAGCGTAAAATTTGTGAGATCGCTACCAAAAACGCTGAAGTTAGCATCGAAAAATACCTAAAAACACACGATAACGAGCTACTAAACGAAATAAAAGAGTACTTTGACCTAGCTCACACGCCTTACGTGGTCGAGGCTTACGACAACTCACACCTTTTTGGTGAGGCTAGCGTTGGAGCGATGGTGCGCTATGAACACGGCGAGTGGGCGAAGCAAAACTACCGCCACATGCACCTAAGCTCTAAAAACGACTACGATCAGATGAAAGAGAGCCTAACAGCTAGAGCACTTAGATTTGACAAGCTTAGTCCGCCTGATCTTTGGGTTATTGACGGAGGCGAAGTGCTTTTAAACTTAGCCTGTGAAATTTTAGCAAGTAGTGGCTCAAATGTCGATGTGATAGCCATTTCAAAAGAGAAGATCGATGCCAAAGCTCACCGTGCAAAAGGTGAGGCAAAGGATAAAATTTACACAAAAAATGGCAGCTTTAGCCTAAGCACGAGCGATAAAAAGCTGCAGTTTTTCCAAAAAATGCGTGACGAGAGCCATAGATTTGTCATCAGCTTTCACAGAAAAACAAGGCAGAAAAACGATATGCAAAGATCAGCGCTAAGACAAGCTGGCGTATCAGAGGGAAGCATCGCAAAATTAATCAGCTTTTACGGAAGTTTTGATAAAATCAGCGAAGCAAATTTAGAAGAAGTGGCAAAAATAACAAATAAAAGCGTAGCAGAAAAGCTTGCAGTACTCAAAGAAGGAAATTTGAAGTGATAATATATGATGAAAATTTAAAAATATCTGCGATAACGCAAGATTCACTTGAGCTATTGGGTTTTGATAGTTTAGATGATTTTTCGTTGCAATACAAAGATATAAGCGAGCTAGTCATAACAAGCCAGGAAAGTACAAACTACAGCTTCTTGGAATTTTTACAAAATACGAAAGATAATAGCGCTAGAGTAAATTTAAAAAGAAAAGATGGTGGTGCGATCTTGCTAGAAGCGAGATTGCAAAATGCCATTTTAAAAAATGGTGAAAAATTTTTTATCGTTCTTTTAGAGAAGCAAGACATAATAAACAACCAAAATCTAATAGCAGCAGTAAAAGTAAAACCTACATTAAGACTGCCTGTTTTTAAACTAAACGCATGGTATCTTTTTGACACACAGACACAATCACTTATCGATGATTCTTGGTTTGAAACATCACTTAAAATACTAAATTTAAATAAAAAAGATTTTGCGTCCTACTTAAATATCTTTTTGCATAACGCAAGAGAAATTCTTATCCAAATCCAATCAGCCATAATCGCAAAAGACGAGATAATGCTCAGAAAATACGTAGATGAGATAAGGGAAGCTGCATTAAATTTAAAGCTTAATAACCTTGCAAATGAGCTTAACGCTTTTTTAGATAACAATCAAAATGGAAAAATGAAAGAGATGTCTCTTTTTACCAAAAGACTAATTGAGATAGAAAAGATAGTCAAAAAATATAGCAAAAAGAGTATCCATGAAAAATAGTAAATTTTATATATTGTTAGCGCCAATAATAATTTCAGCGATCTTTTTCGCATATAGCGGAAATGAAAGCTATAAAAAATTTACAGATCTAAAAGATCTAAATGAAAAACTATATAAACAATCCTTAGTATTTCAAACTATAAGATCTGTAATACAAGAGCACGATACGCTAATAGGCAAAAGCCAAGAAGATATAAAAAAGTTGCGGGATAACACTTTAAAAAATACACAAAAATTTATAAATTCTATAAGAAAAGACGATCGCACTGAGATACGAAATGTAAATAAATTAAAAGAATTGCTAGCAAATATAAATCAAAATGATAAATTTGATGAACTATTTTACGAATTTTTCCAAAATATAAATGGAGAAATAGATAGCGATTTTAAACAAGATTTAGACCGAGACTTTCCGCTTATAATAAAAGCCTATGCCGCAACTTTAAGTAAAATTTATAATCAACTCTCTTTAGCAAACAATACTAAATACTACGTAAAAAATATCTTTATAAATGGTCCTTTATTTTCAATAAACAATGATGTGAGAGAAAATATATATTCCGTAAAGGACAACACGCCAAATCTTGATATGCTTCCAAAAAGTGAGCTAAAAGAGAATATTTACAAAGACTTTAATCAGTTTGAAGCCAACTATCAAGCTAAAAAAATAAGAGAAGCTAAAGCCAAGATCGCATTTTCTGAAAAACTAAATATCGAAGATATTATCTTAATCAAACAGTATGAAGATGATAAATTTATACTTTTATTAGATAGTGCCATAAACATAAAAAATGAGCTGTTAGAACTTACCAAGAGCGAGAAAATAAGCTTTGGCATAAAGACCTTTTTTGAGTTTTTGCTTTGTGGCTTGCTCATTTTGTCTTTGCTTGGTATTTCTGCTAGGTTGAAATTTTTAAAGGTACTTATCGATAAGTCAAAATACATATCGAGTTATATCCTATCATCAAAAGAGACAAGTGCGGATAATGCGATATCAAAGCTCATAAAAACTTATGAAGATCTAAAAGAAACCTATATAAAAGATAGCAGCTTTTTTCAGATAAAAGATAGATATATTTTATCAGTGAGCAAGAAGCTAGAGTCTATCAATAAAGAAATTTTTACATCGACCGCGGCTTTAAAAATAGAAACAAATAATAGCAAAAAGCAAGTATTTATAGACACGATAGAAAAAAATGCAAATATCATGACTTCGCTTTATAACAATGCTAAAAATATCTCAAATGTTAAAAAATATAGCGAATGCAATAAAACCGAGATATTTGATCCTCAAAAAAGCTTTGAAGAAATTTTGCAAGCAAATATCGTCTATTCACAAAGCAAAAAGATAAATTTTATAAGCTATCTTGATCCAAGCCTTACAAATGAACTAGAAGGAAATCTAAATTCACTAAAAACCGCATTTAACTCTATCTTTTTGGCATCTTTATCAATGTCTTTAAGACATCAAAACATTATCATCGCTATCAAAAAAATTCAAAAAGAGTTTGATAGAAGCGGACTTTGTTCTGTAAGCTTTAGCATAAAAAATAGCTCAGCTGCCATGAGCGAAAAGCAAATTTCAGATATATTTTCAGATGATGAGAATAGCTTAAATAATGATGAGAGCGAGTTTTATCTAAAAATCGCTCAAATTTATTTAAAAAATTTAGAAAGCAAACTGGAGATTAACTCGTTTCCAAGTATTGGCAATGAGTTTAAATTTGTAGTCATTTTTAAAACAACATCAAACTATAAAGACTTTGATATAAAATGCAATCATAAATTAGCATTCTTGCAAGATGTAAATGTCGCTTACAACGAAGCTTTTGAGCAGACCACAAAAGACCTTGGACTCAAAGTGGATATGCTAACAAGCACTAGTCCATCTATTACAAAAAATTATGATGCTATATTTTTAAGAAACACCAATAAGCAAGGCCAAGATATTAAAAATCCGCTCATTTTAAAAGATCCACTAACTCCGTTAAGCATTACAAGGCTACTTTGCTTAGGTGAAGCTGATATTATGAATAAAAATTTAAACGATAAACCAAAAATTTTAATCTGCGATACTAACGAAATTTACATAGATATAACAGCAAGTGGCTTTAGTAAATTTAACTGCGAAGTTGTGGGAGTTTGTAATAAAAAAGATCTAAAACAAGCCATAAAGCAAGGCGATTTTGACCTTATATTTGTTGGCTCAAAATTTTTCGAAGCTGAAAAAAATAGCCTTCAAAAAAATCTTGATCTTATAAAAACAGCCATACAAAATGCGAAAATTCCAATTATACTAATGCTTTCAAATACTTCAAATATAGATGGAGACAGCGTCAAAGAATACTTCAATGCCTATATAAAAACGCCAATAAATAGCGACGAACTGGCTCAAATTTTTAGAAAATTTTTGCTAAATTTTGGCGAGATTGCAATAGACGAAAGCTATCTAGCAAAAAGCGAAAATATTATTTTATTTAAGAAATCGCCAATGGAAAATAAAATATTTAGCTCAGCTTTAGGAGAATTTTACAACACACTTGAAACCATAAATAGCTTTGATGAGCTATTAACAAAGATAAAAACCAAAACTTACGGTATCGTTCTTATAGATGAAAACGTAAAAGGCTTCAACTACGAAGAGCTAACAAGAGTTGTTGATAAGATAAGACAAAGCCAAAAGGTTGATACAAGAGTGCTTGTATTTGGCGCACAAGAAAGAAGTGAATTTCCTTTTATAAAAGTGCTAGCCAAAAATATCACAAAAGCAGAGCTTTCAACTACCGTAAGGGAGCAAATCGATTCTATGGGCACTAGCTACGCTAAAAGCTCTTATGAATTTATTAAGTTTAACGCCTAAAACTCTTTTGCGTTATTTTTAAATACATTTAGCACGCTTGCTCGTTTATGGCAAATTTCAGCGTATTCTCTTTCGCTTTTTGAGTCATAAACTATACCAGCTCCAGTCCCCACAAATACATCACTAAATCCATTTTCACCTGATACAAAGATGGCTGATCGAATAAGAATAGCAACCTGAGCATCGCCATTAAAATGTAAAAATCCAATGCCGCCGCCATAGATATTTCGCTCAGAAATTTCAAGCTCATTGATTATCTGCATAGCTCTTATTTTTGGGGCTCCACTTAATGTGCCAGCTGGGAAAATACTAGCTAAGACGTCAAAAAGATCAAGCCCTTTGGCGCACTTGCCATAGACATCGCTTACGATATGAATTACTTTTTCATATTTTTGGATATGCATCGCATTTCTTACAGCTACACTTTTTGGTTCCGAAACCCTGCCGATGTCATTTCTAGCAAGATCGATTAGCATCTTGTGCTCAGCCAGCTCCTTTTCATCACTTAAAAGCTCATTTTCAAGTGCTGCATCTGCATTTGCATCGCTTCCTCTAGGCCTTGTGCCTGCGATCGGAGCTACAAAAATTTGCTCACTTTTCATCTCAAAAACAAGCTCTGGCGAAGAGCCAACCACATCGCCATAAGGTGTAGGAAAATGAAACATATATGGGCTTGGATTTGCAAGTGAGAGCTTTTTATAAAAGTCTAGACTACTCATATTCGTTGAAATTTCAAGTAACTCGCCAAGCACAACCTGAAAGACATCGCCACTTCTTATATACTCTTTTGCTAACTCAACCATATCCTCAAAGTGTTTCTTTTCTTTACCAAGATCAGTTTTTATACTAAATTTACTCTGCTCTTTACTTTTGTATTCAACTTTCGCATCAAGCAAAAAGTCATAATATTTATTCTTATCTCCATAAAATGTATAAATTTTACTCATCTTGTCAAAGTGTAGATAGGCCTTCGCATCGGCATAGATAAATTTTGGAAATTCATACTTTTTAGCTTTCTCATCACCGATATACTCAAAGTATCTCACGCCGTCATATGCAAAAACACCAAAAAGTCCCGCAAACGAAGCTAAAGATTTATTACGATTTGTATCAAAATAACTTCTAAGCCCATAAAAATCCATATCCTTTTCATAGATATAATCGCAATCAATGCCTATAATCGTTTGCGTATTATCCTCAGCTAGGTAGCTATTTTTAAATTTTTCTCTAATCACTTCATAATAAAACAGTGGTTGTTCTAAGAGCATTTTTTTCCTTTAAATTTTTGATGATTATAAAAAAAGTTCGCTTTTAGTTTTTAAAATTTTTATCAAATTTCTAAATTTATGCCCAAATTTCACCTTTTTACTATTTTTTTAACACCGCTTGGCTAAAATTTGGCACTCGTAAAAGGAAATTTATGCTTTTTGTTGAACTTTTTATAATCGGTATCGGTGTTGGATACATCGCTGGCTTTTTTGGCATCGGTGGTGGCACAGTCGTTGTTCCTATAATGGTCGCCTTTGGATATGACATAAAAACTGCTATTGGCATAAGCGTTATGCAAATGATATTTAGTGCGACTTTTGGCTCGTATCTAAACTACAAAGCTGGACTTTTAAAACTAAACCGCGGCGTATTTTTAGGTCTTGGAGGATTGGTCGGAGCTAGCTTTAGTGGCATAATCGTATCTCACACGCCCGAGCTCTTACTCGAACTACTCTTGCTTGCAACTTTTATCTTTTCACTCATAAAACTATACTTCACACCAAATAGCGACGGTACAAATGCGAACAACTCCGTATTTTTACTATTTCTAGTTGGTTTTTGTATAGGTGCACTTGCCATTAGTATAGGCATAGGCGGTGGGGTTTTTATAGCTCCTATTTTAGTTGGCTTTTTGCGCTATGATATGAAAAAAGCCGTTTCAATGGGAGTGTTTTTTGTGATGTTCGCAGCCATTTCAGGCTTTATCTCACTATCTTTAAACGGCCACATCTCTTATTTGGAGGGTACATTCCTAGGGCTTGGCTCGCTAATAGGCGCATACTTTGGCACCAAAAAGACACAAGCTATGGATAAAAAAGCACTTAAAAAGTGGTTTTTGCTCTTTTACATAGCAATGATAATTCTGATCTTAAAAGATATGATATTTGGCTAAATCAAAAATTTAAGGCTAGGCTAGCTAGTCTTAAATTTCTTCAAAAAAATAGGCTTCGCTTAATTTAAAAGCAAGCTTATCTAGTTCATCTTTGCTTAAATTTACGCTCTTTGCGATATCTTCTAAGCTAGCTTTACCATCAAATTTCAAGGCAGCTTTAATCTCTTCATAGCTTAAGCTTAGCTTGCCATTTAGCTCATTTGCCAAAGAGATAACTGGTGAGCTAGCATTTAAAAAATACTCAAGATACGCAGCAGCTCTAAGCTTTAGTTTGGTTTTATCAGGCTCATAGGTAAGTGCTGCAAGTTTTGAAGAAGAAATTTTAGTGTTTTGATCGTTTAAAATTTCAAGCAGTCCCACAAAAGCTTCGTTTGCATTCTCGTCAAGTGCCGTTTTTACTTCGCTTAAATTTAGGCTTTGTGGATAGGCTTTGCTTAAAATTTCTTGCGTTTTTGTCCTTGGCCGCTCGCTAAAATATGCAAAATAAATCTTATCAAGCTCGCTCTCTCCAAGCACCGCGTCAAAGTCCTCAGCACCGCCAAGCCTCTCTTTGTGAGCGATGAGACTTTTTCTAAATGATCTATTAAACAAAAAGTCGTTTAGTTGCTCTTTTTTAATGCGAGAGTTGTAATTTTGCTCGATATGTGCGTCAAAGCGGTAAATCCCAGTCGAGCTTGCGAAGATGTCATTTAGCGAAGCATCTATAACGTAGCAAAGTCCGTGTTTGTCGATATGCTTAGCAAATTTATGAAAGTAGATTGGCTCGTTGCTAGCCTCTAAAAAATCATGCAATATATAATAATCATTACCCTTTGCGATGATGCCTTGTAAGAAATTTAGCTGCGTTAGAAGAAGCTTCATGCTATCTTTGTATACGACATCACTTTGGTTTTGTAAGCTAAATTTCAAATAATCCTGCAAGAAATTTAACTCATATTTCACATAAGCAAGTGCTTCTTTGCTGTCATTGCCTGAGCTAACAAAAAGCATAAAATCTCTTAAAATATCAAGGCTCTTCCAGCCAGGATAGGTATTATACGAAACATAAGCGATGCCATCCTCGCTAAGTAGCGCCTTTATCGTAGCAAGCAGCGCATCTCTTACATTTGGGCTCACCCAGCTATAAACGCCATGAGCGATAATATAGTCAAATTTCCCAAGCTCTTTTATATCGCTTTCGTTCATGTGCAAAAAATTTCGCTCAAGCAGAGTAAAATTTTCTAAACCTATCTGCTTGGCCACCTTGTTACCTTCAGTCACTTGATGGCTTGAGATGTCGATACCAACGACTTTTGCGCTTTTATGCGAAATGGCAAATGGCAAGATATTACCGCCATATGATGAGCCAAGCTCAAGCACTCTAGCCTCTTTTAGGCTAGCTGCTTTAAGCCCCAGAAATTTAGCAACCGCTTCTATCCTAACTGGCGAGCAGTCGCTAAATGCAGCCGAGAAATAAGGAATTTCATCATAAGCTTTCTTTGTTTTATTCATCAGCTATGTTTTCTTTCAAATTCTCTCATGAACTCGCCAAGTTTCTCAACGTCGCTTTGGCTAACGGCGTTGTAGATAGAGGCTCTTATGCCGCCAAGATGTCTGTGACCTTTTAGCCCTAGCATGCCCTCTTTTAGCGCTTCTTCTACAAAAACTGGCTCAAGTGCATGATCTTTTGGTATCGTAAAGCTCACGTTCATGTCTGACCTGCTTGATTTTTTGGCATGTCCCATGTAAAAGCCATTTGAGCTATCTATGATGCTATAAAGCGTGCTTGCTTTTTTTGCATTTATCTTCTCAACCTCGGCAAGTCCGCCAAGGTCTAGTAGGTGCTGCATGGTTAAATTTAAAAGATAAATTCCAAAAGTTGGCGGTGTGTTGTAAAGTGAGTTTGCCTCTACGTGCGTTTTGTAGCGCAAAAACATAGGGACGTTTTGGCTGCTCACACGATCAACTAGGTCTTTTCTTAAAATGACGATAGTCACGCCGCTTGGGCCCGCATTTTTCTGAGCGCCACCGTAAAGCAAACCGATACTGCTAAAATCAAGCGGTCTAGCAAAAAAGTCGCTCGAAGCATCGACAACAAGGGGCGATTTGGTCTTTGGCATAGCCTTATATTGCGTGCCGTAAATCGTGTTGTTTGAGCAGATGTAGGCGTAATCGGCGTCATCGCTAAATTTAAACTCAGGGATGTAAGAGAAATTTTCATCCTCGCTGCTTGCTACGATATCTACATTTACGCCAAGCACTTTTGCCTCTTTGATCGCTTTGTTTGTCCAAACGCCGGTGTTTGCGTATTCAGCCCTGCCACCTTGATATAAATTCATCGGTATCATGCCAAATTGCAAGTGTGCGCCGCCTTGAAGAAATAAAATTTCATACTCATCACCGATGCCGTAAAGCTTTCTTATCTTATCCATCGCGCCAAAGTGGATCTCCTCAAAGGTCTTACTTCTGTGGCTGATCTCCATGATCGAGTAGCCTTCACCTCTGTAGTCGGTAAATTCAGCCTTTGCATGCCCTAAAACATCTAAAGGTATCGCGCTTGGACCTGCGCTAAAGTTGATTTTTCTGCTCATTTTTACTCCTTAATAATTGCTTTTTTATGTGTATTTTGCGAGACAAGCTCTATCTCATCGTCTATTTTTAAATCCCTAAGATCAATCCTCTTGCCATCTTTTCTAACCTCAATAAGCCCCTTCGTGCTCTCAAAAAAGAGCTCTCTCATCTCATAAGCCTTCTCTAGCGAGCCAAGAGCTGAGCCAAAAAGCAAGATCTTTCTTTGCACGGCGTTTGTTATGGCGTTTTGTTTGTTTGCCACCTCGCTAAATTTTAGCTCAATCCTAGCTTCTAGAGCATTTGATGAAAATTTAGAAAGAAGGACATTTAACAAATTTTGCTTTTTGGTGATCTTTAAGCTTAAAGCGCTATCAAGATCGTCGCTAAGCCTGTCAAGATACTGGAAAAACGCCTCTTCATCAGGCAAAAGATCGAGCATAGCAGCACTTGGAGTAAGCGACCTACGGTCTGCTACAAAGTCACTTATGACGTAGTCAATCTCATGCCCGATAGCGCTTATGACTGGCGTTTTTGTAGCGTAAATTTCACGTGCTAGGCCCTCGTCGTTAAAGCACCAAAGATCCTCTTTGCTGCCGCCTCCGCGAGCCAAAACGATCACATCAACGCCGTATTTATCGGCTCTGCGCAAAGCTTTTATAAGCGAGCTTGGGGCATTTTCGCCCTGTGTTAGCGCGTCAAATATATAAATTTCACTTAGCCTCCAGCGGCTTCTTACCACCTTTAGCATATCCTGAAGCGCAGCTGAAGTAGCGCTTGTGACAAGGGCTATTTTCTTAGGTAAATTTGGTATCTCTTTTTTTGCGCTGATGTCAAAAAGCCCCTCGCTTTCGAGCTTTTCTTTAAGCTGCCTAAACGCAAGCTCAAGCTCGCCCTCACCATCAGGCAGCATCGCACTAGCCACTAGCTGATACGACCCACTTGGCGAATAAATGGTCACTTTGCCATAAATTTTGACCTTTAGTCCCTCTTTTGGCAGGAATTTGACCTTTTGGTTATTCATGCGGTACATCACAGCTGAGATGCTAGACTTTTCATCCTTTAGCGTGAAGTACCAGTGCCCAGAGGCGTGCTTAGTAAGGCGCGAAATTTCTCCGCTTACCTCGACGTAGTCAAGTGTTGCTTCAAGCAACGCCTTTGCTTTTTCGTTTAGCTCAGAAACACTAAGCATTGATCTCTCTTACCTTTTTAGCGATAAATAGCGTCGAGATGTCCATACTAAAGCCCTTACAAAGCTCTATCTCAAAGCCAGCCTCTATAAGTTCATCACAAAAACTCTTTGCGTCCAAGAAATTTTCGATCGAACTTGGCAGATATTCGTATGCCTCTTTATTTTTTGAGATAAAGCCCCCGATACTTGGCAAAATTTTACTTAAGTAAAAATCTCTTAGCGAGGTTATAAGGCCTTTTTTCTGGCGTTTTGTAAATTCAAGTACGACCACATAACCATTTAGCGCAAGCACTCTATTAAACTCCCTAAGTGCCGCCTTTCGCTCGACCACATTTCTAATGCCATAGCTTATGCTTAAAATTTGAGCCTCTCCACTTGCAAGCGTCGTGTTGCCAGCGTAGGCCTCTATAAATTTAAAATTTGGAAATTTCGCCCTAGCCTCTTTTAGCATGCCGCTTGATGGATCGATGCCAGTAAGGCTTTTTACCTCAACGCCAAATTCTTTTGAAATTTCGCTCCAGAGCCCCATCATATCGCCAGTGCCACAAGCTACATCTACGATATTTATGCTTTCATTTTTAAAAATTTCTAGCATATATCTGCAGGCAAATTTCCTCCAACTCACGTCCACACCAAGACTTAGCACTCTGTTTGCGACGTCATAAGTCGGAGCGATCTGGTTAAACATATCAACGATTTTTTCTTGTTTTTGCATAAATTTGCCCTTTTATATGTAGTAAATTTTTAAATTTCTTGAAATTTTGCGAGTTGCTTTTATAAATTTAAGACGCTTTTTTAGTATCTCTTCTCTACTTTTATAAATTTGCTTGTAAATTTTACTCTCGAGCCTCTCTTTATCTGGCATTTCTGGAAGCCTTTTAAGGATGCCGAGCCAGACGTCATAGTCCTGAAGATCACCAAAAATTTCTTGCATCTGTTTTAGCTTCTCTTCATACTTTTTAAGCCCTTCAAAATAGAAAATTTCACATAAAAACTCGTATGTGTATCTCATCTTTTTAAGCTCTATCCTAAGATCATGAAAGCTCTCATTTGGGCAGTCTTGATTAAGACTTTTTAGCTTTTTTTGAGCTAAAACCAAAAGCGTTCTAAGCTTAAACGAACCAAGGCGCGAAAGGCTTACATCAAAGAGTTTTGACTTATAAAATTCACCCTCGTTTAAAAATATCTCCCACTCTTTTAAAAATGCGTAGTTTTCTTCGTCACCAAGGTAGCTTTTTACATTTTCATACTCTAAATCTAGAGCCTTTTTTACAAAATATATAGGCTCATTTGCATGTTTTTGCTCGTTTAAAAAACTTAAAAATACATCCAAATCTCGCTTTTTGTTTGTCGAGTTTGCAAGCATTTTAAAATTCTCACCAAAAAAAAGTGTCACTTTCTCATCAAAAACGCCACTAAAAATTTTAAGGATCGATCTAACCTTTCTTAAATTTACGCGAAGCTCATGCAAAACTTCTTCATCTTTGTCTATCAAATACTGGCTTTTTAGCCTTTTTATTACTTTAAAAATACTAACAAAAAGGACTCTTAATGCCTCTCCGCTTTTTAGATTTACAGCAAAATTTGGCAGAATTTCTTTTTCTTTTATGATCTTATAGGCTCTTTTGTAGTCGATTTGTTCATTTTCATTAGCATGGATGGCAAGAAATTTGTTTTTATATCTTTTATCGCAAGTTACGTCACTTAGGCAAAAATTTTCTAAAAATGGTGGCAGCTTGAAAAAGACGGCTTCATTTTCATCGCTAAATTCGATCTCAAATGTACAAAGCCCGTTTAGTTCATTTTTAAAAATATCAATATTGCAAGGATTGTTATTTAGTTTAAAAGTGTATCTATCTTTTAAGATGACGCTACCGATGCGGTTTTTAAGAGCCTTTTTAAACTCCGCTTTTTCACAAAATTCTTCATTTTCTTCTCTGATTAGATCTTTGCCAATCTTTACAGTTTTTATAAATTTATCCTCTTCACTTCGAAAGCGGACCTCTTCATTTTGCGTTATCTTGGTATAAAATTGAGAAATTTCAAGATGCTTAAAGACTACTCTAGCTTCTTTTAAAAAATCTAGAATTTGAGAATTTTTGAGTAAAAATTTACGCTCTATCTCCAAACTCACATTTTTCTCCAAAATTTTTTGTTCATTTTAGCAAGTTAGTGCTTAAAACAATGAGAAGAATGCTAAATTTAGGCTTATTTTAAAAGTATTTTTATAAGAAAAAGATGGAATTTATGTTGCTAAATAGCAACATAAATTTTATTTACAGTGTTTACAGCTTTTTACACTAGCTACGATATTTAGACGCTCTATTATATTTCCGATCTTCTTTTCTAGTGCCTCTTGATATTTGCCAAGCTCAGCATCATCGTAGCTCACGTCCTCGACGCTTCCACAGCTTTCACAGACAACATGAATATGTGGATATTCGTAGATATCGTATCTAGCCTTTTGATTGACGATATTTACTTCAACTACGAGACCTTCGTCTTTTAAAGTATTTAAATTTTTATAAACCGTTGCTAGAGAAACCGATGGGCTCTCCTTTAAAATTTCATCATAAAGCTCATCAATCGTTGGATGCGTGTGGCGATCAAGAATTCTTAAAACGCTAAGGCGTTGTGGCGTGACTTTTAGCCCAGATTGCTTTAATAATGATACGTATTGCATAATGCTTTTCCTTGTTTTTATTTTGGCTTATGCTAGCAAAAATAATATTAAACGTTACTTTATTAAATGATATTAATTATTCTCTAGTAAATTTTTGGTAATCTGCTCAGCACTTATACCAAGATGCTTTTCAACCTCAGCAGTTGAACCATGGGGGATAAATTTATCTTCATACTCAAAGCTAATGACACTTATATTTGAAATTTTATTTTCTTGTAAAAATGCACTTACTATCTCACCAATACCGCCTCTTTTAGCACTATCGCTAAAGATGTACCACTTTTTAGTGCGTTTTGCAAGATCTAATAAAAGCCCACTATCAAGCGGCTTTGCAAAGACAAGATCAACCAATATCACATCAAGCTTGCCAGTTAGTAAATTTCTGACCAAATTTGCCTTGCCAACGCCGTTACCGTAGCCTAAAAATACAATATCACTATTTGCATCAGCTAAAATTTCACCCTTGCCAAACTCAAGTGGCTGAGCTTCAAACTCATCTCTTAAGATAAACGCTCCGCGCGGATATCTAAATGCGCTAACACCCTTGTAAGAGTAGGCAAATTCCATAACATTTTTCATACTCTCTTCGCATCTTGGGGCAAAAAGAACCATGTTTGGCACAGCGTTTAAAAAGCTAATATCAAACGCACCCTGATGCGTTTCGCCATCTTCGCCAACAATACCCGCTCTATCCATCGCAAAGGTGATGTTTAAATTTAAAATAGAAGCATCGTGAATGACTTGATCATAGGCTCTTTGCATAAATGTCGAGTATATCGCAACAAATGGCTTAAAACCCTCTTTTGCCATGGCTGACATAGAGGTAACTGCGTGCTGCTCAGCTATCGCTACGTCCCAAAAACGATCCGGGAATTCTTGTATAAGTGCGTCCATGCCAGTGCCTGTTGGCATCGCAGCCGTCACACCAACGATATCGCTATGCTCTCTTGCCATTTTTAAAAGCTGTTCACTAAAGATTGCAGTGGCTGACTTGTTTGACTGTCTTTTTATAAATTCGCCACTTTTTAGATCAAATGGCCCAACTCCGTGCCAATTCTCATAGCACCCCTCAGCAAATTCATATCCTTTGCCCTTTAGCGTCTGTACATGCACTATGACTGGTTTTTTCATATTTTTGGCAGTTTCAAATGTACTAAGAAGCGCTGAAAGGTCATGTCCATCAACTGGGCCTATATACTCGAGTCCAAGCTCTTCGAAAAACATGCCAGGAGTGATGAGTCTAATGCCCTCTTCGATACGTCTAGCCATGTATGCAGCTGAATCTGGCATATAGCTTAGAAATTTCTCAACCCTACCCTTAAATTTTTGATAAAACTGACCCGCCATCATCTGGCTTAGGTACTTGCTAAGCGCGCCTATAGGCTTGCTTATACTCATCTCGTTGTCGTTTAGGATGATGACGCAAGGATATTTTCTGTCCCCTAGCTCATTTAGCGCCTCGTACGCCATGCCACCACTTAGTGAGCCATCGCCTATGACAGCCACTGGGATACGATCTTCGTTTTTAAGTTTTATCGCCTTTGCAGCACCAACTGCTAGCGATATGGATGTCGAGCTATGCCCTGCTACAAAGTAGTCAAATTTACTCTCGCTTGGCTTTGTATAGCCGCTGATACCATTAAATTTTCTAAGCGTATCAAAGCTCTCCCAGCGTCCAGTTAGTAGTTTGTGTGCGTAGCTTTGGTGGCTTACATCGTAAATAAATGGGTCTTTTGTCACATCAAAAATTTTATGCATCGCTACAATGATCTCGACTGCACCGATGTTTGAGCTAAGATGACCGCCATTTTTGCTAACAGTGGCTAAAATTTTATCCCTGATGTCATGACAAAGTGCGTTTAGTTCATCAACATCTAAACTTTTAACGTCTTTATTCATTATTTACCAGCATTTTTAGTTTTTCTAGCCTTGTTTGCATAGTCGCATCGATATTGCCACCATCACTTATAATAACCACACCACCTTTACTTATAGCATCATCAGCGCTTATTTTGACGTGTTCATTCTTGCTAAATTGCTCTTTTATATATTCGCTATCCTCAGGATTTACGCGAATTTCTATATTTTTAACATTACTTAGCTCTTTTATAAGAGAGCTTGCTAGATGATGAGCGATCTGATTTGAAGAGGTTGAAATTTCTTTATCGATTACTTCTTTTGCGATTTTTATAGCAGTTTGCCCAAGCTCTTCTTCGATCTTCTTTAAAAACTCATCAAATTTAACGTACTGCTCATCTAGCTTTGCAGCCGAAGCGCTAAATCTAGCCTCAAGCTCATTTATCCTTGCTTCATTTGCCGCATTTGCTTGGGCGATACCTTCATTTTTACCATCCTCTTTTGCACGAGAAATTTCAACCTCAAGGCGCTTAGCAAATTCACTCTCTTGATTTTCTATTTGCATTTGAAGTTTGATGATGTTGCTGCTTAGCTCATCTGTTTTTTTAAGCAGTTCTTCGACAAAGCTCGACTCGCCTGCTTGCTGTATTTGTGGACTTTGAGCCTGAGGAGCAAAGTGGTTTTGTGAGTTTGTCTGCGTTTGGTGGCTAGCTTGAGGAATGAAATTTTCACCCTTTTGCCCAAAATTTTGCTCGCTTAGCTCTTCACTAAGATTATTTTCTTCTATCAATACAGGAGCACTATCTGTGGCTCGCTCTCCGACTCCAAGCACCTTAAATCTATAATTTTCTATAAAGTGAGCCGGAGAAGTCTCACTGGTTATTACGCTGCTTTTCATTCTATCATCTCATCTGCTTCGCCGACTTGGAATACACCTTGATCAGCTAGAGTTTGCACTGTCTCTACTATGCGTCTTTGAGCCTCTTCAACATCTTTTACACGCACCGCACCAAGATATTGCATCTCCTCTTTAAAAGCTTCTGCTGCACGCTGAGACATATTTGATAAAAATTTATCCTTTATGCCGTCGCTTGAGCCCTTAAATGCGACCATAAGGTCTTTTTTGTCGACATTTTTAAGAATTTCTCTAATCGCAGTTGCGTTAAGGTTGATAATATCTTCAAATGTAAACATAAGCTCTTTAATCGTTGTTGCAAGCTTATCATCGCTTTGCTCAATACGCTCAATCGTGCTTTTACTAGCTTTTTGCCCAAGTCTATTAAGCACTTCTGCCACAGCTCTTGGACCGCCAACTTCGACTTTATAAGATGTAAGACTTTCGAGTTTACCCTCAAGTACGGTTGAAACACGCTTAATTACCGATGGGCTAATATCACCAAGATTTGCCATTCTAATAACGACTTCGCTTCTTAACTCATCTGAGAAAAAGCTAAGCGTTTCAGCAGCACTTGTTGAGTCCATGTGAGCTAGTATTAGCGCTATGGTTTGAGGGTGCTCTTTTATGATAAAGTCTGCAAGCTGTTGTGGTTTTATCTTATCAAGATAGCCAAAGCTTTTTGAGTTTTCCATGCTTTTTGCAAGCTTGTCTAAAATTTTCTGAGCAGCCTCTGGACCAAATGTGCGGTAAAGAATTTCTTTTGCGTACTCTAAACCACCACTTCTCATATATTGATTTGACTGCATTAGCGCGTAAAATTCTTCTAGTACGGCACTTGCGACTTGTTTGTCTATGTTTTTTGCGGTTGCGATATAGCCTGAAATTTCAGTGATGACATCAACATCCATGTGAGAAAATATAAGAGCAGTTGCCTCTTCGCCAAGCTGGATCAGCAAAATAGCAATCTTTTCAGGCATCGATAGATCGTCATAAATCATTTTTTGCTTATCATTTAGCTTTATTGACATCAAATTTCCTTACGCATATTAAAGTCGCTGTCATTTTTTACCATATCTTGAAGTAGCATTGCTATCTCTTCATTTCTTTCTGTGATGACCGCTCTCATTTTCTCAAGTAAAACATCATATTTTAGTTCATCTTCATTAAACTCGCCACTAAGTCCTAGTTGCTCTTCGACCTTTTTGCGAGCAGCTTTAAATTTCTCAAGCGTATCTTCAGCATCTACCTCAATATCTTCAAGGCCATCTTGAACTTGCTCCTCTTCTTCTTTTGTCTCTTCAAGCATCTTTTGCATAAATGGCACAATGACTTTTTTGTAGAAGATGTAGAGCAACAATGCTGCAAAAATATATTTTAGTAGCGGCATAAATGGCACTACATAGTTATTCACAAAGCCATCCATCTTCTCGCTAGTGCTTATATCTTTACCGGTTTTAAACTCAAAGTTATCTAAGCTTACTTCATCGCCTCTATTTTGGTTATAGCCGATTGATTGTTTGATTAAATTTGTGATTGACTCTCTTTGCTCTTTGGTAAGTGGGGCAAATTCAAGCTCGCCAGTTGGCTTGCCGTCGCTATCTTTTTTACTCTGATAAAGCCCGTCTATAACGACAGCTGCACTCACTCTATTTATGCTAGCAAACTGTCCTTTAATGCTTGTTACTTTCTTTGAAATTTCATAGTTTGTCTGCTGTGAGCTTTTGTTGTACTGCTCTTTTAAAGTGCTATCATCAAGGCCTTGGACAGGGCCAATGTTGCTAACTGCACCTGGGACGCCACCAACTTCATTTGGTGCTGAGCCTTGGCGCTTTTCCTCGATATTGCTTTCGCTTCTTACGACGTTATTTGGGTCATAAACCTCGCTTTTTGTATCTTTTTTATCAAAGTCAAAGTCGATATTTACCTTTGCTACGACCTTGTCCGCACCGCCCACGATAGGAGCTAGCACATTTACGATCTTTTGCTCGTAATTATTTTCAAACTCGCGCTTATAGCGGATCTGCTGAGCTATAGCATCACTATCAAACTCACCGTCTTCATCGCCAAGTGCGACGCCATCTTGATTGACGATCCTTACATTTTCTGTGCTTAAGTTTGTAACAGAGGCAGCGACAAGGTTTTTAATACCAAAAATTTGCTTTGCGTTTAGGCTAACGCCTGGCTTTAGCTCAACAACGATAGACGCTGTTGGAAGTGCTTGACGCTCAGTAAAAACACTCTCTTTTGGTATGGCTATTCTTACGGTTGCTTTTTGGATAGAAGAGAGACTCTCGATCGTTCTAGCTAGCTCGCCCTCAAGCGCTCTTTGAAATTTTACTCTCTGCTCGGCATCAGTCGCACCAAATTCTTGCTTATCAAAAATTTCAAAGCCGATTTTGCTCTCTTTTGGTATTCCAAGCGTTGCAACAGCGATGCGCTCTTTATAAACATCACTCGTTGGTACAAGGATAGTGCCTTCGTTTGCTAATTTATATTTAATGCCATCTTTGTTTAGCTGATCAAGTATTAAGGCAGAATCATTTGGGCTAATATTTTCAAAAAGGACGCTGTAGCCTGCAAAATTTTCATTTTTGCTTTTATAAAGTGTTAAAAATACCAAAAATGCCACGACCAAGACGATCGAGCTAGCTGCGACGATCTTTTGTTTTAGTGAAAGCTTTTGATAAATTTGACTTATTTGATGAAGTAATGCCTTAAAATCCATATCCCTACTTTAAAATTTGCTTTAACTCTTCAAAAACTCTATCGTTTTGCCATGCCTGTCCGATGGTGATTCTCACCGCATTTAAGGCGTAGCTTTTTAAATCTCGTAAAATTATACCTTTTTTTAGCATCTTTTCGCATATCTGGCTTGATTTTGGCTCGCTAAATTTAAATGTGATGAAATTTGTGTAGCTTGGGATAAACTCAATGCCATTTTGCTTTGCAAATTCCTCATATCTCCTCATTTGCTCGAAGTTATTTTGCATGGTTTGCTGAACAAACTCATCATCTCCAAGTGCTACTATCGCAGCTCTTAGACTTGGAGTTGTGATATTAAATGGGGCTCTTAGTTTTGAGAGAGCGCCTATGATCTCTTCATTTGCCACGCCGTATCCAACGCGCATGCCACCAAGTGCGTAGGCTTTTGAGAAAGTGCCGAGATAGATGGCATTTTTAAATTTTACCACCTCGCTTGGCTTTATCTCTTTTTTGCTATCTTTAAATTTAGCAAATTCGTTGTAAGCACAATCAAGCACAACAAGCGTATTTTCATCAACGCTTTTTATAAATTTAAAGACCTCATCTGCGTCCAAACACTCGCCAAGTGGATTATTCGGCAAACAAAGAAAGATTATTGAAATTTCATCTTTATGTGCATTATAAATTTCTAAAAACTCACTCAAATTATGCTCCACACTCTTTGTGCGGTAAATTTTAGCCCCTGTTTGTTTTGCATAAATTTCATACATCGCAAACGTCACACCAGCCATCAAAACGCCACTTTGTTTGTTTGCCTTTGCGTGAAGTGCGTACTCTATGATCTGATCGCTTCCAGAGCCGATGATTAAATTTTTGCTAGTTACGCCAAAATTCTTAGCCAGTCCTTCTTTTAGCTCAAAGTAGCTATCGTCTGGATAGAGATGTGCGTTTTTAGCGACCTCTTTTAGTGCCTCTTCTACGCGTTTGCTCGTGCCAAAAGGATTTTCATTACTCGCTAGCTTTATCACATCTTTTGCCTCGATGCCAAACTCTCTAACTACAAGTTCGATCGGCTTTCCAGCCTCGTAATTAACTAAATCATCTAAAAAGTCATTAAATTTCATTACTCATCTCCGTTTAAATAACTTCCTAACCAGCTTATCTCAGCACCGCTCTCTTTTGCTAATTCAAAGGCATTTTGTACCTTCTCATCGTCGATATGCCCTTCAAAATCAAGATAAAACATTGACTTAAATTCGCGCTGTTTGATAGGACGTGACTCAAGTTTTGTGATATTGATATTTTCATTTTTAAATATAGAAAGCAGATCAGCAAGGCGTCCTGGACTGTGGTCAGTCTTTGCAAGGATCGAAGTTTTCGAGTTTTCAACTCTTGCGTTTTTAAAATCGCTTAAAATCAAAAATCTCGTTCTATTTGCCATATTGTCTTCAATCGTCTCATAAACGATCGGCACGTTATAAATTTTTGCTGCGATCTTTGAGCAAATGGCGGCTGAGTTTCTATCCATTGATGCCATATATGCAGCTGCTGCAGTTGATTTTGCTGGAACAAATTCAATTTCGTTTAGCATATGATCTTCTAAAAATTTACGACATTGATTATACCCTTGCGGATGTGAATAAATTCGCTTTATCTCTTTTAAATTTTCATTTATGCTAACAAAGCTATGATGGATATCCACATAAAGCTCAGCAACTATTTTTATATCACTGAATTTACTCAAACAATCAAGCGTAGCGCCAACAGCGCCTTCGGTGTTGTTTTCAATAGGCACAACGCCGTATTTTGCCTCTTTTTGAGCTAGCTTTGTAAAAACCGCCTCGATGGTCGCAAGTGGCAAATATGAACTCATCGCACCAAATCTACTTTGCGCCGCTTGATGCGTATAAGTGCCTTCAGGCCCTAGATATACGATCTTTTGAGGCATTTCTAAATTTCTACTTACAGCAAAAATTTCAAGATAAATGGCCTCGATCGCAGCTTTATTTAAAGCTTTATCTTTGCTAAGGCTAGTTAAGCGGTTTATGATAGCTCGCTCTCGCTCAGGACGATATATAGGCGTCCCAGTCGTTTGCTTTAGCTTGCCGATCTGCTCAACTAAAATCATCCTTTCATTTAGTTTATTTAAGATGAGATCATCGATCGCATCGATCTCTTTTCTAAGCTCATTTAGCTCTTGCATCAGCGCTCTCCAAAAATTCTCTCTCAAGTGCCACAACATCTTCAAAGCTCTCACGTCTTCTTATAAGTCTATCCTTGCCATCAAACACGCAAACTTCAGCGGCTCTATTTCTTGTGTTGTAGTTTGAACTCATGCTAAATCCATAAGCCCCAGCCCCTTTAACCACGATGATATCGCCACTATCGCACTCTGGTAGCTCTATATCTTTTGCTAAAAAATCGCCACTTTCACAAACTGGACCAACCACGTCGCATGGGCCTAAATTTTTATCCTTGCCACAAACAAAAATTTCATGATGAGCACCATAAAGGCTTGGTCTAATAAGATCATTCATCGCACCATCAGTTATGACAAATCTCTTTTTGCCATTAAATTTTTCATATAAAACGCTTGCGACAAAATAGCCAGCATTACCTACGATAAAGCGCCCTGGCTCACATACGACAGTCACATCTTGACCTTTTAGTGCAGCTAAAATTCCTTGAGCATAGTCGTATAAATTTATCTCTTTTTCATCGTTATAAATGATGCCAAGTCCGCCGCCAACGTCAAAAAATTTGATATCTATCTCAAGCGCTCTTAGCTCTCTTAAAAGCTCGCTAACGATATTTGCGGCATCGATTATCGGGCTAAGTGATGTTAGCTGAGAGCCGATGTGAAAATGTATACCAGTTGGCTCAAGAGAGCCTGAAGCTTTAGCGTGAATGTACATTCTTTTGGCTGTTTCGGCATCAACGCCAAATTTATTTTCATTTAGCCCTGTTGAGATATATGGGTGAGTTTTCGCATCAACACCAGGATTTACCCTAATGCTAATTCTTGCTTTTAAGTTTAGCCCTTTTGCGATCTCTTCAAGCCTTAAAAGTTCAGCGAAACTCTCGACATTTATGAGCAAAATTTCATTTTTCAAAGCCTCTTTTAACTCTTCATCGCTTTTGCCAACGCCACTAAAAATGATCTGATATCTCTTTGCACCTGCTAAAAGTGCTCTTTTTACTTCGCCAATACTAACACAATCAAATCCAGCTCCAAGATCAGCTAGAAATTTTAAAACACTTAAATTTGAGTTTGCTTTCACTGCATAACAAATGAGAGATTTTCTAGCAAAAAATGCATTCTTTAGTGCTTCATAGCGGTTTTTTATGTGGTTAAAATCATAAATGTAAAGTGGGGTTTTGTATCTACGTGCAAGCTCTTTAAAATCCATAAAATAGCCTTTATTAAAATGGCTTGATTTTACAAAAAGCTTGCCAAAATTTGGCTTAACGATGCGATTTTATGAGATAAATGGCGTATGCAAAAAGTAAAATAACTGGCAAAACTATGCCGATTTCTGGCAAGATCACAGAAGTTTGTGCAAATTTTGCAAGAATAAAGAGCAGTCCCCAAACGACAAGAGTTATCACAACAAAAATAAAAGTAGAAAGCGCAAGATTAAAAAACCTACCAGTTACAGGCAAATGATAGTAAAAAATGAGCAACAAAAATGGTGCAAAAAATGGTGCAATAGCAAGGTTGTAAAAAGCTGTTTTTGCGCTATCAAGGCCGATACCTTCATTCATAAATGTCTTTATAAAATTTATCGCATCTGGGATATTAAATTTTGAGTTTTCAACACTAGCAGCGCTTTCAATACTCTTTGGTTTAAAGCCCTTTAGTGCATCTAAACTCTCGCTTTGTATTTTATTAAAACCAGCCTCACCAAGCTCTAAAATTTGTGGCAAAAGAGTTTGATTAACATCTTTTAAAATCCACTCATTGTCTTTAAAATTAGCGTGATTTGCAAATGTAGTTGAGAGTAAATTTGTGCCATTTATCTCAAAAATTCTAACATCATTTGCTATTTGATTAACAGAATTTAGCTCCTTTATGTAGATAAATTTGCCTTCAAATTTTAAAAATGAATCATTTGTGCTTTTTGAGAAAGCCGTATTTTTAGCGATACTTTTTTGATAGTCGTGCGCATAGGCAAATGGAGTAAAATTTAAGCCAACATAAAAAATAGTTACAAAAAGTGCAATAAAAAATGGTGGAAAAATTAAGCTATTTTTACTAATACCAAGCGCATAAAAACTGATTAGCTCGTTTGATCTGACCATATTTACATGTAAAATAATGAGTGCAAAAATAAGCGAAAGTGGCAAAACATAACCAATAGCGCTAAGTGATGTAAGCCCAACATAAAGGAGCTGAAGGTTAGCAGATGGTGGCAGATCTTTTAAATTTGTAAGTAGATCAATGCCTACATAAAATAGTTCAAGTGCTAAAAATACGACAAGAAAAGATTTTATATAGACCCAGCCAACGTATCTGGCGTATAGTTTCATTTGATAAGACCTTTTTTTATCGTAAATTTTTGCGAAATTTCATTGATGTCACTCTTTAGTAGCTCACAAACTGCATTTTTTGTGTAGGCTAAAATTTCATCTAAAGCCTTTTTCTCCTCATCACTAAACTCTCCAAGAACAAAATTTTTAGCATCACCAAGGTGCCCAATGCCAACACGCACCCTTTCGTAGTCATTGCCGATTAGGGCGTCGATCGATTTTATGCCGTTATGGCCGCCGCTACTGCCGCCTTTTTTAAATTTAACTGCACCAAAACTAAGGTCAAGATCATCGTGTATTACGATTATTCTATCTGGTTTATAAAAGTCTTTTACTGCTTTTACACTTTGTCCCGAGAGGTTCATAAAAGTTGTTGGTTTTAGCAAGATAATGTCATTGAATTTAAAAACTTCGCCTTGAAATTTAGCTGAGCTAACATCTTTGTAATTTGAGTCTTTTAGGAGATCTATAAGCATAAAGCCTATATTATGTCTAGTATTTTCATATTTGGAGCCAGGATTTCCCAGCCCCGCTATTAGTGTCACAAAAGCCCTTTTTATTTAGCTTTAATAACTCCAAGTACCGCAACACGGTCAGCGTCTACAATAGTAACGCCTTTAGGAGCTGTGATGTCACGAACCAAAATAGTATCGTCGATGTCAAGTTTACTTACATCAACGTCAAATGAATTTGGTAAATTTTCAGCTGTACATTTTACGCAAAGACGTCTTTTTGATTGGATCAAAACGCCCTTATTTTTAAGACCAATAGGTGTTCCAACTGGCTTAACTGGGATCATATATTTTGATAAAACGCCTGGAAGTGCTACTTTTAGATCTACGTGTTTAAGATCACTTGTAACAACATCTCTTTGGTAATCAACAATAACGACATTATAAACTTTTCCGCCTACTTTTACATCAAAAGCAAGGCTCTCTTTTTTGCGTGCTTCTTTAATAAAATCATTTACTTTAAAAGCAGCTGCAACATTCTCTAATCCCTTGCCATAAATGTTGGCGATTAGATAACCATCTCTTCTCAAAGCCTTCGCAGACTTCTTACCGATACTCTCTCTAACGATTCCTTCTAACATCGTTTTCCTTTCATAAAAAAATAGGTGCTGATTTTATCCAATGCTTTATAAATTTCACATAAAGCTTATTTAAGAATGATCGCTTCTGCTGTTTGTGTATTAGCTTGGGCTTCTTTGTTTAAAGTGATTTCATAATATCATCAAATGCTGATACAAACTGCTTTAAACCATCGCTTAATAAATCTTTATAAACGACATTTATATCTATCTCGTTATTTTTTATAATCTGGAAAAAGCTTGAGATATTTTCTTTACTAGGCACATTTTTTGCCTCTGCTTTTTCTTTTATAAATTCTTTTATAGTTTCGATAGGTGCTGTATTTATAGAATTTTTATACATTAGCTCTCTAACGTAATAATCCCCTCTTAAACTACCGCCTTTTACGCCTGTGCTTGCAAAAAGCGTTCTTATATTTTCTAGTCCAAAATCTTCAATCAGGTGGTATATATTCGCAGCATTCATTATGCCGACTTGTCCAGTTGGCAAGCTCTTTACAGCCATAACTTCATCAAGCTTTCTATCAAATCTACTTACAAAAACACTTATCACACCTTTTGGCATAGTAGTATCTATAAAGCGACTTGCATAAGCCTTACTGCCTTCTTTAAATGCTTCAAGGCAGTTTTTAGCCTGATCTGGCGAGAATATAAGCGTAGCATTTACACTAATTCCCCTTGCCATAAGCGCGCTCATCGCCTCATAACCATCTTTTGTAGCTGGAATTTTTATCATAACATTTGGCATTGATATTAGATTATAAAGCCTGATACCTTCTTCTATCGTTGCGGCTGTATCGTCACTTAAATTTGGATCAACCTCAATGCTTACAAAGCCATCATCGCCATTTGCATAATTTTTTAACATTTTACATGCGGCGATTTTTATATCTTGAGTAGCCAAAATTTCATAAAGATCTTTTGGATGGCGTTTATTGCTAGTTTCTATGATCTTTTTATAAGCAGGTGAAGCAAACGCTGTTTTAAAAATAGCTGGGTTGCTTGTAGCACCGTTTATAATATTATTTTTCAATAAAGAGTTAAATTCGCTTTGTAAAAAATTTCTCTCTATAAAATCACACCAAAGAGAGAATTTAGCTTCGTTGTCATACATTAATTTCTACCTTATAAATTTTAAAATTTCACGCAAGTCTTTAACATCAACACAATGTGTCGCTTCTTTTTTTAAGATATCTTTTGCACAAAATGCAATGCTAAGGTCGCACTTTCTAAACATCGATATGTCATTGGCCCCGTCCCCAACACACATTATCTCGTCCTTGCCTAAATTTAATAGTCCACACAAGCGGTCAATCATATCTCCCTTTGAACTACTAAACATCATCTCTCCGCCGACTTCGCCTGTTAAAATTCCATCTTTGTGATGCAAGATATTTGCAAAACTTGCATCAAAATTAAGTTTTTTTTGCATTACATCGGTTGCATTGTGAAATCCACCGCTAAAAACCACGACTTTGATACCTTTTTGCTTTAAAGCTTCTATTAGCTCGCTAGCTCCTGGCATTATGGGTAAATTTTTGCAAATTTCATTTACTTTTAAAAGTGGCAATCCTTTTAAAAATTTTACTCTTTTTGTAAGACTTTCAAAAAAATCAAGCTCACCGTTCATCGAACGCTTAGTTATATTAGCTACTTCTTTGCTAGCATTATTAGCGGCGGCGAGAATATCTATTGTCTCGCCGTCCATTATTGTAGAGTCAAAATCAAAAACACAAAGTTTTATCAAGCTATACCCTAAAAATCACGTTTCAAAAGACTTTCGACCTTCAAGATCGTAAGGATATTTTGATCGCGCTTACCAATACCATAAATCATGCCTTTGTCTTTTACTAAAGTCTCTGGTGGCGGATCGATCCTATTACGGTCTATTCTGATAGCCTCCGTCAAGCGGTCTATCACAAAGCCAGCGATATTATCCGCATCTTTCATAACGATATATCTTGTGCTTGGGCTTTGCTTTGTGACATTTAGTGAAAAACGCTTACGCAAATCAATAAGCGGAATAACATTTCCACGTAGGTTAAATACGCCAAGAACATAATCAGGTACACTAGGAACACGTGTATATTCAATAGGTTTGATTATCTCTTGGATATTTAAAATAGGTATTGCGTACTCTTCCTCACCGACAACAAATCCTACTAGCTGAACTATATCCTCATTATTTTTTAACTCAGGACCATTTATTTGCTGTTTTTGTTTGCTTAAAACTTGATTTAGTTTATTGTTCATCCCTTACCCCTAAGCTAATTTTATATTCTTTCTAACAACATTTTCTAAGTACTCGGCTGAATATGGTTTTGTAATATACTCAGTCATTCCAACTTCTACGCCACGCAATCTATCTGTTTTTGAAGTCCTTGATGTAACAGCAATAAGTGGTAAATTTCTGTACTTAGAGTATTTTCTAATTTCGCCAGCTAGTGTATATCCATCCATTCTTGGCATCTCAATATCTATCAAAATCGCATCAAAAGAGTGCTCTCCGGATTTTACGATATTTAATGCCTCAACACCGTTTGTGGCTTCTATTATCGTTACCCCAGTTGGTTCAAGCGCTTTTTGCATGATAGTTCTATCCATTTTTGAGTCATCAACTATCAAGACTTTATAATCGCTTGGTTTTTCCTTTGCTTTTGTGCTATCTTCTATTTCGGCTCTAATATCTACCTTAATATCTTTTGCCATCTCCATCATAGCACCAACATCGATAATCAATGTCACACGGCCATCACCTCTAATAGTAGCACCAGCAATACCTGGGATATTTTGTAAATAATCACCCATTGATTTAATAACAATCTCTTCTTGCCCAACCAAAGTATCGACAATGATGCCTAGTTTTGCTTCAGCAACACCGATTATTACGACATAGGTTTGCTCTCCACCATCAAAAGCTTTTTCTACACCAAATACGTCAGAAAGTCTAACAAGAGATAAGACTTCATCTCTTAGCCTTAGTACATTTTTGCCATCGATCGTGTAGATATCATCAATCGGCACACGAACAGTTTCAAGAACACTAGCAAGTGGAATAGCGTAAAATTCTTCTTGTGTTCCAACAAGTAGTGACTGAATAATCGCAAGTGTAAGTGGAATTTTAAGCTTCATAACTGTACCTTTTCCAACTTCACTTTCAATATCAATGATACCATTTAGCTTTTCAATATTTGTCTTAACAACGTCCATACCAACACCGCGACCAGATACGTTTGTGACCTTTGCCGCAGTTGAAAAACCTGGTCTAAAGATAAGTCCAAATGCCTCTTTCTCACTCATCGCATCAGCTTCGCGCTCAGTGATGATGCCTTTTTCTATCGATTTAGATTTAAGCATGTCAGCATCTAAACCCTTACCATCATCAACTATCTCAACAACGATGTGATTGCCTTCATTGTAAGCTTTTAGCTGAACAAGGCCTTTCTCTGGCTTACCTGCTGCCTTTCTTGTCTCAGGATCCTCGATGCCGTGATCGCATGAATTTCTGATGATGTGAACTAGTGGATCGCCGATCTCTTCTACGATTGACTTATCAAGCTCAGTCTCCTCACCTGAAATTTCAAGATCGATTTGCTTACCAAGATCGCGGCTAAGATCGCGTATCATACGTGGGAATTTATTAAAGACTTTTGCTATTGGAAGCATTCTTGTCTTCATAACCGCAAGCTGAATATCAGTCGTAACTAGACTTAGGCTTGAAACCACCTGGTTTAGCTCTTCAAGGAATTTCTCACCCTCATATCTCTCTTCCACGTCATCATAAATTTTTAATAAGCGGTTTTTACCAAGAACAAGCTCACCAATTAGGTTCATTAAGTGGTCAAGTCTTTTTACCTCAACACGTATAGTTTGTTCCTGAGCCACTGCACCACTACTTGCCGCTGGGACCTTCTTATCTCCGTCTTTTTCTTTGCTCTCTGCTTTTGCAGCTGGAGCTGAAGTACTACTTGCAGCCGGGGCTATCTCACTAGGAGATTTTGGAGCTATACCTTTTGAAGCACGCCTTGCTTGGTCTTCTGCTTTTCTAACCTTTAAGAGTCTTTCTATCTCTGCTTCAACTTCTGAATCACTTAGCTTTGAAAGCTCAGCATCACTTATCTCTGGTGCTTCTTCGGCAGGCGCGGCTGGCTCTGGCTCTTTTACTGGTTCTGGTGTTGGCTCAGCTACTGGCGTGGCAGGAGCTTCAGGAGCTGCTGCTGGGGCCTCACCTTCAGAAATTTGAGTAAGTCTTGCGCAAATATTTTTAATATCAATACCAGCAGCTGTATCATTTCCATGATCTCTAATACTGCTTAACAAACCTTTCATCATATCAACTGACTCAAGAACTACGTCCATGATGTCTGGAGTGATCTTTAGTTCGCCTTTTCTAGCTTTATTTAAAACATCCTCCATATGGTGAGTAAGCTCTGTTAAAACATCAAAATTTAAAAAGCTTGAGCTACCTTTTACTGTGTGAGCAACACGGAAAATTCTATTTAATAATTCCAAATCTTCAGGGTTTGACTCAAGCTCAACAAGGTCGTGATCTATCTGCTCAATAAGTTCGAAAGCTTCTATTAAAAAGTCTTCCATTATTTCTTTCATATCATCCATGTTTCACCTCATTTTGCAGATTTAGAATGTGCTTCAATAACTTTTAGCACTTCTTGATAAAATATGCTCGCATCAAATTTTGTAAGATACGCCGCACCACCAGCTTCTTTGCTCTTGATTTCACTAAAATCATTACTCAATGAGGAGTTAAATACTATTGGTACTTCTTTAAATCTTTCATCATTTTTAAGAGTTGAAGCAAAGCGGTAGCCATCCATCTGTGGCATTTCGATATCACTTAAGATAACCCTAAGCTCTCTTGATAAGTTATCTCCGTATCTTTGATAAAGCTCTTCCATTCTCTCCAAGCCCTCAACGCCGTTTTTAGCCTCAACCACGCTAAGTCCCATCTTCTCAAGTGCGTCTTTTACTAGTTTTCTAGCAGTTGAACTATCATCTAAAACTAAAGCAGCACCTTTTAATTTTTGATCGTCTGTTACATCAAATTCGATCTTTGGCGAGTAAATTCCAAGCTCTTCAACAATGCTTTCAAGATCAAGAATAAGCAAAACTTCATCATTTTCTATTCTTGTTACGCCTGTTATTTTGCCTTTGTCTAAAGCGCCAGAACCTGAAGCAAAATTTGCAGGCTCGATATCTTTCCAGCTTATACGCCTGATCCTTTTTGCCTCATGGACGATAAAACCGATCAAAATACCACTAAACTCAGCAATAATAACACGTGGCTTTATAACTACGCCTTCAGTTGGCTCGATAATATTCATCCATCTTGCCAAATTTATGACAGGGATCACCACGCCCCTTAAATCAAAAATTCCCTCGATATACTCAGGAACGCCTGGAAGCTCTGTAAGATTTGGCATCTTAATGATCTCCCGCACCTTTGCGACATTGACTCCGTATATTCCTTCATATACTTTGTTTTCGGTCTTTTTAAAGATACGAAAATCAACAAGTTCCATCTCGTTTGAGTCCGTTTTTAGTACGTTATCTCCAAACATCAATGTCCTTTCAAACTCATTTTGAGCAAATTTAATTTTTGCTGGGCGTATTCTACAACAAAATAACTTTGCTCACATGCAAAACAAGGTAAATTTATATAAAACTTATCGTAAATGTTAAATTGCTCGCCTTGATGATAGTGTCCTTCTATCACAGTGCCGGCCTCATATCCTTGTAAATGCTTGCTCATTAGCTCCTTAAAATTAGGAATTTTATAGTCTAAATTTTTCTTGGTAAGCCTAGCTAGTATCGTTTTTGATATTTTAAAATTTAAAAATTTATCCAAAGTATTCATAAATTTTAAAAACCATTTTACACGTAAAAATCTAAGTGCGTATTTATCTATAAAAGGTAAAAATATATCACCATGTGCGATCTGGACGCGCTCTTCATTGATCGTCTTAAAATTTGCTGGCTGATCGTAAATATCATAAACCCTAACTCTTTTATAACGCAGCATCTCACGCCCATCCCAAATTTCTCTTGTTTTATTAAATAAATTTGAAAGTCTAAAGTCGTGGTTGCCCTCGAAGTAAAAAATTTCTACCTTTTGTGAAATTTTATTTATAAGGCTTAAGTGCTCGGCGTAAAATTCTCTTGTATATTCGCCTTCACCAGTTAAAAAATCAAACATATCGCCAAGCAAGAAAATCTGTGGCGGCTCTTTGATCTCCCCGCTATCAATGGCTCTTAAAAATTTTAAAAAGCCATTTCGGTTTACGTTTTCATGGGCATCTGCTAAAAAGATCGCACCTTCTTTTATAACGGGGGCATATAGATATTCACTCAAATTTTGCCTTAATTAAAAATTAGCAGAGCCAAAAAGCAATTTCTGGCTCTTTGCCTTATCTTTTTAGTCAAATTTTATAGGCTTATAGCAAATTTTTACAATCTCAACGTCGCTTCTACCTTTTGGTAAATTTAGCACCACTTCATCGCCCTCGGCCTTGCCCAAAAGCTGCTTTGCAAGAGGTGAGTTTATCGAGATATAGCCTTTATCAATGTCACTTTCACTAATGCCAACTATCGTATATGTATGCTCTATTTCGGTTTCCTCGTCCATTATCGTCACACTTGAGCCAAACCTAACTCTATCGTGCTCGTAGCTACTTGGATCGATCACTTCTGCGTTTGCTAGAAGCGCGCTAAGCTCAGCGATCCTAGCGTCTATAAAGGCTTGTTTCTCTTTTGCTGCGTGATACTCAGCATTTTCTTTTAGGTCACCGTGACTTCTTGCGATATCTATCTCAGTTACGATTTGAGGGCGTTGCACCAGCCTTAAATCCTTTAACTCAGCTTCTATCTTCTCATATCCATGCATTGTCATTGGTTCACTCATTTTTTACTCCATATTCTTTAAAATTTTTACTACGTTTTTGCTGCTGCCATGCCCTAAATAAGCCCTTAGCTCATCGCAACCTTTTAAAAATTTCTGCCTATCGCAGCTCTCATAAGCTTTAAATAAATTTTCAGCCGTTGAAAACTCTTGGATAAATTCCTCATGAAGTGGCTCTTTGCCCATGAAGTCAAACATTATATTTGCAAGTCCTGCGTGCTTGATCTTTACAAATTTTCTAGCGATGAAAACGTCTATCGCTTTTGCCTTATATGCTAGCACAAACGGCGTACCAATGAGCGCTGCTTCAAGCGTAGCAGTGCCAGAGCAAACAAAGGCAAAGTCACTCTCATACAAAGCTTCAGGCGTGTTTGAGACGATATCAAAATCGCTCACATCGCCATAAATTTCATCCACTTTATCAAGTAAAAATGGCGGCACGACAAGTAGCCTCTTGAGCTCTATCTTTTTAGCAAGCTCCCTATAAACTGGCATCAGTCTTGAAATCTCTGACCTTCTTGATCCCGGCAAAAACGCCACTTTGCCACTACTGCTTAAGCTAGTTTTTTTAAGCTTTATCTCATCCATCAAAGGATGTCCCACGTAGGTCGATCGGCTATAAAATTTCGCATCAAATGGCAAGATCGAAGCTAGGTTGTCACAATACCTCTCAACCACGCTCACTCTTTTTGGCTTCCACGCCCAAACTTGAGGCAAGATGTAGTATGTCACGGCTGCTTTTGTACCAGCCTCTTTTATCGCCTTTGCAAGTGGCAGATTAAAAGCTGGGCTGTCTATTAGTAGCACGGCATCAGCCTCTTTTGCCATCTGGCTCATCACTTTTATCGCCTTTTTTGCTTTGAAAATGAGCGGCAAAACCTCAACAAAGCCCATCGCTGAAAACTCGCTACTTTTCATATATGGTGTGCCAAGCTCTTCGCTAAAAATTCCCATAAGCTCAAATTCACCCTCGAAATTTTTCAAAATTTCTTTTAAATGCAAATTTGCCGATGGCTCAAGAGCGGAGACTAAAATTTTCATTTACACACTTTCATCAGGTCTTTTTTTAGGGGCATTATACGCAAAAATTCTTTAAAATTTTAAGAAAGCTGTGATAAAATTCAAGCCTTTAAAGGATAAAATTTGAAAGAAATTTTGATAACAAATGATGATGGATTTGAAGCGACTGGGCTGCTTGCCTTAAAAGAAGCTTTAAGCGAGCTAGATAGCGTAAATGTCACTATCGTAGCTCCAAGCTCTGAAAAATCAGCCTGCGCTCACTCTTTGACGCTCACAAGGCCACTTAGATTTATAAAACTTGATGATAACTTTTTTAAACTCGATGACGCAACGCCAAGTGATTGCGTCTATCTCGCACTTCACGCACTTTATAACAAAAAACCAGACCTTGTAATAAGCGGTATAAACCACGGAGCAAATTTAGGCGAGGATATCACCTACTCTGGCACGTGTGGAGCGGCGATGGAGGGGGTTTTGCAAGGCATTAGAAGCATCGCTTTTTCACAGTTTTATGCAAACAACTCACTAAATGAACTTGGCTTTGAGCTAGCAAGAGAGGTGGTGAAATTTATCGTACCAAAGGTGCTAGAGGGTGAAATTTCGCTAAATCAAAGAGAATTTCTAAATGTAAATATCCCGGCTGTAACTAGCAAAAATTTTAAAGGCTACTCCATCGTACCAGCTGGCAAACGCACCTATGCTACGCATGCTACGCTTAATCGCAACCCAAGAGGAATTGAGTACTACTGGCTTGGAAACGCAGCACTTGACTACGAGGGTGGCGAGCCAAGTGACATCAGCAAGGTAAATGAGGGCTTTGCCACGATAACGCCCATAAAACTAAATATGACTTCGTATGAAAGTTTGGAGGGCTTAAAAGGGAAATTTGATGCAAAATGATAGATTTACAAGGATAAGATGGCTCTTTGGCGAGGATGGTTTTAGCAAGCTTCAAAGCGCAAAAGTGCTAGTTTGTGGAGCTGGTGGTGTGGGCGGAATGTGCGTGGATGCGCTTGCTAGAAGCGGGGTTGGGCACATCACTTTAATCGATAAAGACATCTTTGATGTGACAAATCAAAACCGCCAAATTTATAGCGAAAACGTTGGCGGCATAAAGGTGGAGGAATTTGCCAAAATTTATCCTTGTATCACGCCTATTCAAGCACTGATCACGCCAGAATTTATTGCTGGATTTGACTTTAGTAAATTTGACGTAGTGATCGATGCGATCGATGATATCACTGCTAAGATCGCCCTTGCAAATGCGGTAGATCCTAGCAAATTTATAGCCTCGATGGGTGGGGCAAAAAGGGTTGATCCAACCAAGATAAAGGTGGCTAGCGTGTGGAAAACCTCGGTCGATCCGCTAGCTAGAAAATATAGATATGAGCTCAAAAAATCAGGCTTTAGCGGTAAATTTGATGTGGTCTTTTCGACAGAAGAGCCGCTTTGCAAGCCACTTGGAAGCTTCATGGGTGTTACTGCTTGCTTTGGACTAAATTTAGCTTCACTGGCTGTTAAAAAGATAGTTGGGCAGTAAGTCAAAAATTTATTCTCCAAGCAAAATTTCAAATTAGAGCTGACATTTTGTGGATATAAATTTAGTAGTCTGCCAAGGCGAGTATGTAATATTTTAAAATTTACAAAATGGTTTGATTAAATTTGCAATTTTTTTATTCAAAAGGGAGGTAAGGGGACTTAATTTTTACTTCTCAGGCTCACAACTGCGTGGCAGACACGAAGTCCATCCCCTTATCCCCCTCCTTTTTTTAAAAAATCCCCCAAACCCTTCGCACTGCATACAGTTAAAAACTCCATTAAATTTTAAAATTTATGAGCGAGCATATCACGGCTCTAAATTTAGTGGCGAATGTTTATGAGCCCTAAAATTAGTAAGTTACTAAGGTGAGTGAGTAAGATTTTAAAATTTGTAAAAATAGATTTTTTAGAAATTAAACGTTTTGTTTTTTGCCAAGGGGGGAAGAGGCTTAAATTACGACGTCGCCCCCTTCCCCTTAACAATCCCCTAACCCCGACAACGTTAGAAGTGGCAAGCAATTGTGCTAACGCACTGTATGCAGTTTATTTTAGAAATGTTTGTTAAATTTCAAATTTAGAGCTGGCATATCTCGCCTCTAAATTTAGTAAGTTGCTAAGGCGAGTGAGTAAGATTTTAAAATTTGCAAAGATAGTAAAAATTCTATTTTTTAAATAAAGGCTTTGAATTTTAAAAATTTATATATTTTTTGGATTAAATTTAAAATAGCCGGCTACAAATTTAGCAGCCAGCTAAAATTTTAGTTTTTATGTATGCGAAGGTAGCTATTTAGTGCGCCAACATAGGCTTTAGCGCTTGCCATCATAGTATCTATGTCAAGTCCATGGCCTATTACAGCCGTTTTGCCCTCAAACTCGACCTTTACATCAACCTTAGCAAGTGCGTCTTTACCTTGGGAAACAGATGCCACTTTATAGTCTTTTAGTGTGCCACTAATGCCGCTAATACGATCAACTACCTTAAATATCGCATCAGCGGTACCATTTCCTAGAGCTGAGTCACTGATGATCTCATCATTGTGTTTTATACTAATTGAAGCACTCGCAAGGCTTCCGCCGCTACTTTGAAGAAGAGCCGTGATCTCATAAGCTTGTGGAATTTTTGTAATCTCTTCAGCCACAAGAGCTCTAATATCATCATCAAATATCTCTTTTTTCTTATCAGCTAGCTCTTTAAATTTTTCAAAAGCCTTATTAAGAGCATCGCTATCAAGGTCAAATCCAAGGCTAGCAAGCTTATCTTTAAACGCATGGCGACCACTATGCTTACCTAAAACAAGAGAATTTTGCTCAAGGCCTATGCTCTCAGCGCTAATTATCTCATAGGTCTCTTTATGCTTTAGCACGCCGTCTTGATGTATACCGCTTTCATGAGCAAATGCATTTTTACCAACGATAGCTTTGTTTGGTTGAGGCTCAATGCCTATAATACTAGCAATCAGTCTTGAAGTTGGATAAATTTCTTTTGAGATAATGTCTGTATAAAGTGGGGCAAAGACGTCTTGGCGGGTTTTGATAGCCATCACGATCTCTTCAAGCGCAGCATTTCCAGCACGCTCACCTATGCCATTTATTGTACCTTCAACCTGCCTTGCACCAGCTTTTATAGCCGCTAACGAGTTTGCCGTAGCCATACCTAAGTCATTGTGATTATGCACAGAGATTATCGCTCTATCGCCTACAAATTTTACTATTTCACTAATGCGAGCAGTTATCTCTTCAGGATATAAATAACCAACTGTATCAGGGATATTTAAAGTTTTTGCACCCGCATTTATGGCAGCATCACAAATTTCTTTTAAAAAGCTCATTTCACTTCTACAAGCGTCCTCGCAGCTAAACTCCACATCATCGCAAAAGGTTTTTGCGTATTTTATAGACTCGACTGCACGTTTTATTACTTCATCTGGGCTCATTTTTAGCTTGTACTCCATATGAATTGGACTTGTCGCTATAAATGTATGAATTCTCTTATTTTTAGCTGGAGCCAATGCCTCGCCAGCTGCCTTGATATCACGTTCAACTGCACGTGCAAGAGAGCAAACCGTGATATTTGAGGCTTGCTTTGCTATTTGGTTTACCGCATCAAAATCCCCTGGGCTTGCTGCTGCAAATCCAGCCTCCATAACATCCACGCCAAGCCTTTCAAGCTGAAGTGCGATCTGTAGTTTTTCGGCTGTATTCATCGATGCACCAGGGCTTTGCTCGCCATCTCTTAAAGTTGTATCAAAGATTATAATTTTATTCTTATCCATTTTTATCCTTTTTTATTTTTATATTTAAATTTTAAATTTGATTAGTTAAGTAAAGAGAAATTTGCTACCTAAGTAGCAGCAGTAGAGAGTTTTTGATTTCGATTTTTGGTAAAAATTTACGTGATTTTATGACGCCATTTTCACTCATTCGCTCTCCTTTTTTTTGGAATTTTTACTAAACATTATAGTGGCCCTTACTATGCCATAAAGCATATAGACGCTCATAACCAAAGTCGCACTTTCAAATGGATATAGATAAAGCATCGAAAATGCAACTACAAGAGCTACTAAAATTCTTATCACATGGGTTTGTTTTAAATTTATTTTTTTAAAGCTCGGATAGCGAATGTTGCTAACCATTAAAGCTGCCAAAGTAGCTTCAAGTAGCATCAAGCACCACTCAAATCCTTCCAAAAAAGTATAGTCAATATAAATACCAACCCAAAGTACGCTCACAATAGCTGCTGATGGAATAGGAAGTCCGATAAAAACATTTGGCTCATATGTGCCAGTAGTGACATTGAAGCGAGCAAGCCTGATAGCTCCAAAAACCACAAACATAGCAGCTATAAGTGCCCCAAATCTACCAAAATTTTTACCAATAGTCAAATAAAATAAAATCGCTGGTGCTACACCAAAAGCAACAAGATCTGCAAGACTATCAAACTCTACTCCAAATTTACTAGTTGTCTTTGTAAGTCTAGCCACACGTCCATCAAGTCCATCTAAAATAAGCGATAAGATTATATAAATAATGGCTTTAAAATAGTTACCTTGAATAGATGAAATAATACTAATAACACCCAGAAAAGCACTAGCTGCTGTAAATAAATTTGGCAAGATATACATTAGTTGCATCTTTTGTATGTTATTCATCTCTTTTTCCCTCTTCAAAATATCCCAAAAGTGAAGCAGCCTTTACGCTTTCTCCGACGCTTACACATATTTTAGTATCTCTTGGTAGGTATAAAATCACCTCACCACTTCCTAAAAAACCAAATTTTCTAGATGCTTTCAGGCTAGTAACATTTGAAATTTCTAAACTTCGACTTAAAGCTCCAGCTATAATTTTCATAACAAATTTTATATTTTCTTTTTCAAAGCGAATAATAGCTCTTTCATTTAAAAATTCTGAAATTTTCATAGCCTGGCATAAGAATAAGCCATGTCTTTTGCGTATTTCAGCTACTTTTACATCACTTACAGCCCTTAATGTACCAACATCAAAAAAAGATTTTTTTATGACGATCTTAGCTACTTCATTATTATCAAAATTTGAAGCACTAATCTCTTTGATCTTGCCATCAATCGGCGATAGTAAAGCCAATTTATCATCAGAAAATGGCTCCCTCTCAGGATCTCTAAAAAAATAAAGTCCCAAAAAAAGTAAAATAGCAAAAAGTAGTGGCAATATCCCAAATAGCAAAGATAAAACAAATAAAATTAGAAAAAATAATATAAATTTATATCCTGCTTTAGCGATATAGCCACTCATTTTTATTCCTCTTTTTTACTCTTTTCGTCTTCTTCGGTCTCTACAAGTCTGCTCTCTAGACTATTTTCGATCTCATAGTTTTTAATGATCTCTCTAACTCTTTTTCCTTCGATTGTTTCTTCTTCATAAAGTGCTGATACCATATTTTCAATAGCACCTTTATAAATTTCAAGCAAACCAAGCACAGCTGTGTATCTTTCATGAAGAAGCGTTTTTACAAACTCATCAACCTTTTCAGCCATCTTATCACTGTAATCTTTGATACTTTGACCGCCATTTAAAAACGTAGCACGTTGTTTTTCAAGCACCATAAGACCAGCAACATCACTCATACCATACATACTAACCATAGCTTTTATGATATCAGTCGCACGCTCTAGGTCGTTGCTAGCTCCGGTTGAAATTTCTTTAATAAATACCTCTTCAGCTGCTCTACCAGCCAAAAGTACATCTACTTCTGCTATCAATTCATGCTTTTGCATCATAAATTTATTCTCTTCAGGCGTGTTTAGAGTATAGCCAAGTGCCGCAAGACCACGTGGCACGACTGAGACTTTTGTTACCCTTTTTGCACCTTTTGTTAGTTCAGCTATCAAGGCATGACCGCACTCATGATAAGTGACGATTCTTTTTTCTTTTGGATTTACGCGGCGAGACTTTTTCTCAAGTCCAGCGATCGATCTCTCGACAGCCTCCACAAGATCAGCCTGCTCGACAAAGGTCTTTGACTTACGCCCTGCAAGAAGTGCTGCCTCATTTATGATATTTTCAAGATCAGCACCTGCTAAACCAGTAGTAAGCCTTGCGATATCTTCGATATTTACATCTTTGCCAATCTTTACATCTTTCATGTGAACTTTTAAAATGTCGCAGCGTCCTTTAAAATCAGGCTTATCAACAAGCACTTGCCTATCAAATCTACCTGGCCTTAAAAGCGCAGCATCTAAAACTTCAGGTCTATTTGTAGCTGCTATAACGATGACTGGCGACTTATCCGCATCAAAGCCGTCCATCTCAGAAAGAAGCTGATTTAGCGTTTGCTCTCGCTCGTCGTTGCCACCCATCGGACCAGAATTTCTACTTTTACCGATCGCATCAATCTCATCTATAAAAACGATCGCTGGAGCCTCTTTTTTAGCATTTTCAAAAAGATCTCTAACTCTGCTTGCGCCAACACCGACAAACATCTCAATAAAGCTTGATGCTGACATAGAGAAAAATGGCACACTTGCCTCGCCTGCAACTGCTCTTGCAAGAAGTGTTTTACCTGTGCCTGGAGGGCCAACTAGCAAAATTCCTTTTGGAATTTTTGCCCCAAGTCTTAGATATTTATCAGGACTTTTTAGATAATCAACTATCTCTTGAACCTCTTCTTTTGCCTCTTCGACACCTGCAACATCATCAAATTTTACTTTTGGCTTTTCAGAATTTATAAGCTTTTTTGCACTTCCTATGCCAAGTATGCCACCGCCAATGTTCTTTTGCATACGACTAGCGATAAACATCCAAATAGCAAAAAATATAAATACCGGGATGATCCATGAAAATATAAGATCACCAAACCAGTTGTTTTCGCTATAAACGCTATAGGTTATGCCATTTTGCTCAAGTATGCCAATGAGCGTTGGATCATTTATGCGTTTTGCAAGATAGATAGTTTTGTCACTGCCTATGCCTTTTATGGTAGTTTCTGAGATAGCAACCTCATTTAGCTGCTTATTTTTTAACATATCTTTAAACTCAGAATAAGCTACCATTTTACTCTGGGCATTACTATTTAGCCCAAAAGAGCCGCCAAGTCCATCTCCACTAAAGCTTCTAAAAGCTAAAACTATAACTATTGCAAAAATGGCAAAAATGAAAATAGGATTTTTATTAAAAAAACCGTTATTGTTACCATTATTTTGGTTATTATTTTGGTTATTCATCTATTTCCTTATAAACAAAGCTACTCCAATCGTTACTTTGTTTTATCTCAATTAGCTCCGAATCCTTAAATGTATCTTTAATCCTATCTTCGTATTTGTTTAAAATTCCTGACAATACCAAGTAGCCGCCTTTTTTAAGCGATTTTTTTAAGTCATTTGAGAGCATAAAAATGACATCAGCGATGATATTTGCTACGACAATGTCATATTTTTGCTCTAAATTCGCGATAGAGCCTGTCCAAATTTTATTAAATTTAACCTCATTCAACTCGGCGTTGCTAAGTGAGCTTTGTGTGGCTTGCTCGTCTGTATCACAAGCATCGACCTTACAGCCAAGCTTTGCTAAGGCTATGCTTAATATCCCGCTTCCACAACCTACATCTAAAGCAGTATTGCCACTTTTTACATATTTTTGTAAAAGTTGCAAACAAGAATTTGTGCTTTCATGGTGCCCTGAGCCAAAGGCTAGAGCTGGGTCGATTATGATATTTGTTACGCCATTAAGTGGCTCTTCCCAGCTAGGTCTAACATAAATTTTATCAACCAAAATAGGCTTAACTGCCTTTTTATATTCACCTAGCCAGTCTTTATTTTCTTTTAAATTAAGAGAAATTTTTAAATCATTTGAAATTTTACGAACACTAGAGAGTCCTTTTGCATACTCTTCAATACCCCAAGCTATATCTTTTAGATCATACTCTTCCCTGATGATGATCTCGTGATCTAGCTCTTCAACACAGGTAACTCCAAAAGAGAAAACTAGCTCTAAAATTTCATCATAAAAATTTGATGTTTTTATGCTTAATTCGTAAAATTTATCTTTCATTAACCAAGAACGTCTTCAAGCTTCTCTTTTAAAACTTGTGGCGTAAAAGGTTTAACGATGTAGTTATTAACACCTGCTTTTAAAGCTGTTATAACTTCGGCTTTTCCGCCCTCTGTTGTTACCATTATGATAGGCATATCAACATACTTCTGCTCTGCTCTTACCTTTTTAACAAGCTCAAGACCGTTCATCTCAGGCATATTCCAGTCAGTAATAAGAACTTCAATACCTTCATTTTGAGTTAAGATATTCCAAGCCTCAAGACCGTGCTCAGCCTCAAGAATTTCTTGATGTCCTAACCTTTGTAAAGTATTTTTTATGATTCTTCTCATTGTTGAACTGTCATCTACAACCAAAATCTTCACATAATATCCTTTTAGTAAAAATTGCCCTATTCTAGCTAATTTAAATTTATAAAAGCTTTAACGCTATCTAAGTAGTTTAAAGGCCTCTTTTAGGTCAAGCAAGCCCTCATAGTAGGCTTTCCCAACTATTACGCCACTAATCTCATTTGTGGCTTTTAGCATCAAAATATCATTTATATCACTCACGCCACCACTTGCTATTGTCTCAAGCTTGCTATTTCTAGCTATTTGTAAGCTAAACTCAACATTGACTCCGCCAAGCATTCCATCCTTGTTAATATCGGTACAAATCACAGCTTCCACGCCAACATCTGCAAATTTTCTTGCAAGATCGACTGCTTTTATATTTGAGATCTCGCCCCAACCTTGCACGGCCACGTAGCCATCTTTTGCGTCAATGCCAACTACAACTCTATAAATTTCAGCCATTTTTGCTGTAAATTCTGGATCTCTAAGAGCAACTGAGCCAAGGATCACTCTGCTAACTCCTAAATCTAAATAGCGTTTTATTCGATCTTCATCTCTTATGCCACCACCCACTTGGACACTTAAATTTGTAGCCTTTGTAATTTTTTCAATTGTTTTAAAATTTATCGTCTCTCCAGCAAATGCACCGTCTAAATCAACCACATGAAGCCATTTTGCGCCATAATCTTCAAATTTCTTAGCAAGTTCACTTGGCTCGTTGCTATAAATTTTTGCACTTTGCATAAGACCTTTGCTAAGTCTAACTGCTTGCCCCTCTTTTAAATCAATCGCTGGAAAAATTTCCATCACAACCTCGCAAAATTCTCTAAAATTTTAAGTCCAGCTTCATGACTTTTTTCTGGATGAGGCTGAAAGCCAAAGACATTTTCATACCAAACCGCACTTGTAAATTCATATCCATAAGTTGTCTTTGCCAGTGCAAATTTATCATCACAAACCACATGATAGCTATGTACAAAATATAAATACTCAAGCCTTTTTAGTCCTAAATTTAATGGGCTATTTTGCTTAAATTCCAAAGCATTCCAACCAATGTGGGGTATCTTTAATGGTTTATCGAAATTAGCTTCATTAAATTTTACGACCTCACCAGGCAAAAGAGAAAGTCCCTTATGCTCACCAAACTCGAAGCTTCGCTCAAATAAAAGCTGCATGCCAAGACAAATACCAATAAATGCTTTGCCGCTTTTTACGGCTTCTCTTACAGCTTCGTCCATGCCGTTATTTTTTAGCTTTGTCATCGCCTCACCAAAAGCTCCAACGCCTGGCAAAACGATGTGAGAGTACTCTTTTAAACTATCAGGCTCACTTACTAAAACGCACTCATGTCCAAGAAATTTAAAAGCATTTATTACGCTTTTGATATTGCCCGCACCATAATCAATAATAGCGATCATCTGTTCTCTTGTCTTTTTACGCTGAAAAGATAAAAGCTAAGTGCCGCCATCAGCATCGCCACACCGCCTATTAGATAGATAGCATTTATAATATTTTCAGGTGCAGTGATAGCAAATTTAAAGACTAGCATAAGCGCCTCGATTGCAAGTGCGATGATAATTGAGCCGATAAATCTCACCATCGTCTTATAAATAACGCTATTTTCCTCGTGATTTTTACCTAACACCTCTTCTTCAAATATCGTCTTAACAAGGTCAAAAATGGCGAGGGCTAGCGTTAAAATGATAGTTGATTCAAAAATTTCTTCGACATTTATATGCTCGATGCTCTTTGAGATAAAGCTCTTTACACCGTGCCAAAACAAAAATGCGCAGATCATAAAAAGCGATGCACAAAAAAGTGTATAAATAGTCTTTAAAAATCTACCAAAATGCTCCTCAACAAAGCCGCTATCAACCATATTTAGGATATTTTCTAGGCTTATGTCGATGCAGGCGATAAATTTAAGCTCATTTTTTTCATTATAGATAGGCACGCTTGCCGTGACGCATAAACCTCCATTTAGGCTTGATGGATATGGATCGCTTAAAACGCATCTTTTCTCACGCACTGCAGTGTAGTAGTAGGCTTTATTTGCGCGGTTTTCGCCCTTTGGAATTTTATACTTCTCATTTAGGCTGATCGAGTCTTCAATCTGCACGCCATTTTCGTCTAAGATATACAATGCGTCAAAATTTTCTATCTCGTGGCTGATCTTATCAAAGCCAGCTTTTATGTTCTCTAAACAAACTCCGGGCAGTCTATTTGGCAAATTTCTACTAAATAAATAACAAATATACGCCCTTGCCTTATATCTCGTGTCACTAAATCTCTTAATATCTTTTATAACCAAATTTAACCTTTTAAATTTAATGCGTGATTGAACTCAGGAACGATCTTTTTAAGCGCAGGTGCGATCTCGCTGTCATCTTCTAGCTCCAAAAGCTCATTGATCTGCGAATTTAAAAGCGTCAAATCATATGGCTGTGAATGCGTCACAAAGATCGATTCATACTTAGTTTGAACGTCATCTTTGTTGATAAGCAGCTCCTCATAAAGCTTCTCGCCAGGTCTAAGCCCTACAAATTCGATACCCAGATGCTCTTTGTTTGAAAGAAGCAGCATCTTTTTAGCCAGATCGACAATCTTGATTGGCTCGCCCATATCAAGCACAAAAAGCTCGCCACCTTCTGCAATAGAGGCAGCTTGAAGTACCAGCTGGCACGCCTCAGATGTGAGCATAAAATATCTTGTAATCTCTGGGTGAGTAACACTTAGTGGCTTGTTTGCGGCGATTTGTGCTTTAAATTTAGGTATGACAGATCCGCTTGAGCCAAGGACGTTACCAAAGCGCACGCAAACTATTTCGCATACACCTGCCTCGTTTGAATTTAGTGCATAAAGCTCGCAAACGCGCTTAGTTGTGCCCATTATGTTTGTTGGGCGCACAGCCTTGTCTGATGAGATCATGACAAATTTCTTAGCACCATATTTTTTAGAAAGATCGACTGCATTTTTTGTACCAAGGATGTTGTTTTCAACTGCTGAGCGAGGATTTAGCTCGCAAAGTGGCACGTGTTTGTAGGCTGCAGCATGGATGACTATCTCTGGTCTAAATTCTTCAAAAACCTCTTCAAAGTCTTTTAAATTTGTGATATTTACAAGCTTGCTAACAGTTCTTTTATCTCTTGTATCTTCGCCTATTTTATAAAGATTAAACTCGCTGTGCTCAACCATTACAAGCTCACTTACACCAAATTTTAAACACTGCTTACAAATTTCACTTCCTATACTGCCGCCAGCTCCAGTGACAAGTACTCTTTTATCTTTTAAGAAATTTGAAATAGCCTCTGGATTAAGGTCTTTTGGCTTTCTAGCGAGCAAATCTTCGATCGAAATATCCTTGATCGGCTCATTTTCGATAAGCGAAAAGAGCTTCATATCTCTTATGCCATATCCAGTTAGCTCATCAACTAAAGCTTGAAGCTCGTCTTGATCAAGTGCTAGTGCGATGATAGCAGTCTTTGCGTCGTAGTCTTTTATAAGGATTGGTATATCTTTTTTATCTTGAACTAAAAATCCATCACAATAAGTGCCAACAAGATCACTCCTGCCATCTACCACTCCAACCGCGTAGTAGTCAAGATAGCCCTGCTTTAAGCCACGCAAGACGTGAAGCGCTTTTGACGTTGCGCCTATAACGATACAAGGCTCACCTTTGTGAGGTTTGTTTGAAAAGTCAAGCACCATGCGTTTTGAAATTCTTAAAAGCCCAACAAGTAAGCATGAAATAAGAAGATCAATGAAAATAACGCTTCTTGGATATGGATTTAAAAAATCTTGAATGATAAAAAAAATGATCGTAAATAAAACCGCTGAGCAAACGTGAGCTAGGAAAATTTTTCTTGCTTCGTTTAATCCAAAAAATCTCCACGGTACCTTGTAAATTTTAAACATCCACATAAAAAAGAGCTTAAATACGATCAAAAATCCAGCCGTTACAAAAAGCCCTTGCACGTAGATATCTGGGATGTCGGCATTAAATCTTAAAAGATAAGCCACATATATCGAAAAGATAAATATAAAAACATCGCCAAGAAGGAAAAATACGAGCCTTTTTAACTTTGTTGCATGAAACATTTAAGCATTTTCCTTGACTATTTTGATCACTCTTGCTTGCGTCTCCTCGCTCATATCGCTGCCACTTGGCAAGCAAATTCCTCTTGAAAATAGATCTTCGCTATATCCATTGATAAAACTTAACGCACCATTAAATACAGGCTGTAAATGCATAGGCTTCCAAAGTGGACGACTCTCGATGTTTTCATCAGCTAGTGCTTTTATAACTTTTAAATGTGCATCTTTTTTAGCAAAAACTCCAGTTGTGAGCCATCTGTTGCCACGAGAATTTGGCAGTTCTGGCATAAATTCTAAAACATCGCCAAGCTCTTTTTCATAAATTTCAAAGACTTTTCTCTTTTGTTCAACCCTTTTTTCCAAAACTTCCATCTGTGCCACGCCAATAGCGCCTAGGACGTTGCTTAAGCGGTAGTTATAGCCATAGTCTTTGTGCTCGTAGTGAAGCAATGGCTCTCTTGCTTGCGTGCTGTAAAATCTAGCTTTTTCTACAAATTCCTTGTCACCAACTAGCATACCGCCACCTGAAGTGGTGATTATTTTATTGCCATTAAAACTATATGCACCCATCACACCAAATGTGCCAAGTGCCTTACCGCCGTAAAATCCGCCAAGTGCTTCAGCTGCATCTTCAACTAAAGCGATACCCTCGTTTTGGCAAATTTCACAAATTTCTTTCATCTTTGAAGCTTGGCCGTAAAGATGAGTGACGACTAATGCCTTTGGCTTTTTAGGTAAATTTGAGATCGCTTTTTTAAGTAGTTCTGGGCTTAAATTCCAGCTCTCATCGCAGTCTATGAATGCTGGAGTTGCTTTTTCATAAAGTATAGGCGAGACTGAAGCCATGAAAGTAAAGCTAGAAGCCAGCACTAAGTCACCCTCTTTTACGCCAAGGACGCGAAGTGCTAGGTGTAGCGCAGCCGTTCCAGCACTTAATGCAAGAGCATCTTTTGCTCCGGTGTAGCTTTTTATACTTTCTTCAAATTTATTAACATACTCGCCAAGTGGCGCTATATAGTTGCTTTCAAAAACTTTTTTTATATATTCCTGCTCTTTTCCGCTCATATTTGGTGGAGATAAAAAAACCCTATCCATTTCATCCCTTTCGTGATTTTTTGGCGATTTTAGCACTTATTTTTAAATTTATATCTTAGCGCGCTCGCATGCAGGTACGCCGTAAGCCTTTGTGCCATCTTTTATATCTCTAACAACTACGCTTCCAGCACCGATGATGCAGTTTTTGCCAATACTTATACCTTGAATGATGCTTGAGCCGATACCTATGTGCGTAAATTCGCCCACGCTAACATTTCCAGCAAGGGCTGCATTTGGGCTGATGTGAGCAAATTTATCTATCACGCACTCATGCTCTATCACCGTGCCAGAGTTTATGATAGCACCCTCTTTTATGCAAGCTTTTGCGTTTATAACGGCATTTGGCATGACAACTACGCCTTTTTCTATCACAGCACTTTCGCTCACAACCGCGCTTTTATGGATCAAATTTACTATCTCAAAGCCAGCAGCCTCTACTTTTTGGCTGATCTTTTGCCTTGTTTTATTGTCGCCAATAGCTATTATGATGTCGGCTTTTTCAAGCTCTGGGCTAAATTTACGCTCACTAGCGTCATCTAAAAAAACTATCTCATAATAGCCGTTGCTTCTAGCAATATCAGCTACTACAAGGCCATGCCCACTTGCTCCGTAGATATAAATTTTCTTAGTTTTTGCCATTAAATTTCTCCGTCGTCGCCTGTCCCTCTTTGCTGACACCACTTCGTTTTAGCACCTTTTCAATGGTCATTAAAGCGATCTTTACATCAAGCAGAAAGCTTAAATTTTTAGCGTAATAGACGTCGTACTCAAATTTTTTCTCCCAACTTATGGCGTTTCTGCCATTTACCTGCGCTAGCCCTGTGATACCAGGGCGCACGTCGTGGCGGTGTTTTTGCGTTTCGTTATAGATGGGTAGATACTCAACTAAAAGCGGCCTTGGTCCGATGAAACTCATATCGCCTTTTAGCACATTAAAAAGCTGTGGCAACTCATCAAGGCTAAGAGAGCGGATTAGCTTGCCAAATTTACCAAGACGCTGCTCATCTGGTAAGAGCTCGCCATTTGCGTCACGCTCGTCGCTCATCGTCTTAAATTTATAAATTTTAAAAATTTTCTCATTAAGACCTGGTCTTGCCTGCGTAAAAATGACATCACGACTTACCTTAAAATAGATAAAAATCGCCGTTGCTATGATGATAGGCGATGTTAAGATGAGCAAAAACAAAGCCCCCAAAATATCAATCACCCTCTTTAAAAAATTTCTATACATCTATAAATTTCCTATAAATTTCTATATATCTTTTTGCGATTTGCTTCTCGTCAAACTCACTGACTGCCCAGTCCCTGCCATTTGCTCCAAGCTTAGCGCAAAGTGCTTCGTCATCAAGCAAAATTTTTATCTTACTAGCAAGATCGCTTGCGTCTTTTACCTTGCATAAAAGCCCGTTGTAGCAATCTTTTACAGCTTCATTGCAGCCTGTCACGTCACTTGCAACGACTGCTTTAGCCATGCTCATCGCTTCTAAAACCGTTCTTGGAAAGCCCTCTTTATAGCTTGGCAAAGCCAGTAAGTAAGAAGCTTTTAAAAGCTGTGGTATGTCGTTTCTAGCGCCAAGATATCGCACCTTGCCACCTTTTAAAAAGCTCTCGTCTGCGGTTGATTTATTACCAGCAAAGCCCTCGCCAACAAAGACAAATTCGCAGTTTTTGTAGCCATTTAAAATTTCTGCCGCTTCGTAAAATTCACGAACGCCCTTGTGCCACATGGCTCTTGCGATCATGAGAACCACCTTTTTTTCACCAAGGTCCGCTGCCTGCGTGATAGCTGGGTCAAATTTAGCAGTATCGACGCCGACACTTTTTATGCGATACACCTTGCTTTTATCTATCAAATTTCTAGAGATCAGATAGTCTGGATCTGCGTCATTTACGAAGATGCAAGCATCAGCTTTTGCAAAAGAGAGCTTATAAAGGCTCTCCATGACAAAACGTACGGCCTTTGTCTTAATATCATCATCGATATAAAAGCTACCAAGGCCTTCAACCAAATTTATCACGTGCTTTATGCCAGCGTTTTTAGCGGCAAATGTGCCAAAGACATTTGACTTGTGAGCGCCAGTTTGAAGCAGGTCTAAATTTAGCTCGCCTAAAATTTGAGATAGTTTTTTTGAGTTATTTATCACGGTTAGCGGATTTAGGCTCGCCTTGTCAAGCTCGTATGTAACAGCGTGAAAGCTTTTAGCAAGCTCATCAGTAAAATTTCCCTTTGGAGCGATAGCAAAAACCTCATGCCCCATATCTTTTAAAGCCTGCATAATAGGGCGTCTAAAAAAGTGTATGCTCATATCAGCGTGGCTTAAAAACCCTATCCTTGCCATTTTTACCTCTTTAGTTTATAAATTTTTGCCGCCCCATCAAGTATGACTGGCTCAAAGACCTTTGGATCGTACCTTTCAAGCACAAAAAGCTGGATGTATGCGCTATTTAAAATACTTTCATCAAGGATGATAAACCTGCCATAATCTCTCATAAAAATGACAGAAATATTTGAGCTTTCGTTATTTTTATACTCTTTGACATTTAGCTTGCCAGCCTCGTTATAATCAGTCTCTATGAAAGATTTAAGAGGCAAGATGTTGCCATCATAGATTAAATTTGTGACATCGCTTGTGAGCGTAAAACCACCATTTAGTCTAATGCCATTTTCATTTTGAGAGATCGCTCTTGTGACGATAAAAAGGCCGTTGTTTAAATTTTTACCGCTTTTTAGATCGATCTTGCTAAATTGCAAAATGGTCGGAAAAATACCAAGCATCCTATCTGGCAAGTAGTAGTAAATATCCCTTGTCTTTGCTGGTAAGCTAAAATTTGCCTCTTTTATATCACTAAAAAACTGATCAATACTTGTGTTTCTCTCTTTTAAAATTTGAGCCAAGTTGCCGTTAAATCGCTCTTTAAAATTTCTCTCTGTATACTCAACATCAAGCCTTGCCATATTTGCTGAGCTCACCTCATCGCTTCCAAGCGCAAAACTCACGGCAAAATTTTCACGTCCAAGGTGCTTTCCGCCGTCAATGAGCGTCTTAACATCGCTGTAATATCTGATCGGATATCCATAGTCCCACCACGCAACCACGTAGTCCTCGCGTCCTGCGATACCTTTTAGCTTATTTAAAATTTCAACCTCTTTGTGCACAAAAACCGGCTCAGCTTTGTAACCATAAATATGAATGAGCGCTGGAGTAAGAGCAAGCACGGTTATAAAAGCTCTCGCAAGATTTAGCACCGCTCCTTTTAGCTTTAAATTTGAAAGTATAAACTCCACCAAATAGCCAAATCCAAGTGCCATGATAGGCACAGCATAAATAGTAAATCTAAGTCCGCTTTTAAAGGCTAAAAAGCCAAGAGCTAGCATGCCAAGCGAGACGGCAAATGAGCGGTATTTAAAGCAAAAAAGAGCAACGCCAGCAAGCGAGATCAAAAATGTGATGACATTTGCGCTGATCCTCTCGCAAAATAGCGTAAAATCAACGATGCTTGACTCTTGGATAGTTTGATTGACATTAAAAAAGTGAAAACTCATGCCTCCAACTTCAGGAGCATCTCTAAAGACGTAAAATTTAAGCTGAAAGATTATCGGATTTAGTCCGCCACGAATTACAAAAACAATAAAAACAACTGCCAAAATACCAAGAGCAAATTTTAAATTCATCACCTCTTTTTTAAAAAGACAAAACGCATAAATAGCGATGATAGCGATAAATTTAAGCGTTAGATCAAGATTTGAAATGGCAAGTAAAAGCAGCGAAATTTCAAGGTAAAAAAGAGGATTTTTCCTATCAAAAATGAGCGTGTAAAGTAAAAATAGCCCAGTTAAAATGCTAATAAGCGAAAACGCACTCGCATACCACCACATATAAATAAGCACACTCAAAGGTGCGATTATTAGGCTCTTTGTATCCTTTTTCTCAAGCACCCTAACAAGTCCCCAAACGACAAAGACGCTAAGTGGGATGATGAGCATATCAGTATCGTAGTAGCCTGCCATAGTACGGTTGTAGTAGCTATTTGCGACGACGGCAAGAAGTGCGGCGATAAAGCCAGCAAATTTTAGCTTATACTCATTTGCGATTAAGATAACTGGCACAGCGACAAGCGATGAGAAAAATACGCTCATATAAATCATCGCCGTCTCAAGCTTGACGCCCAGAAATTTCACGATCCAGTAAGTAAGCGTCGAGAGCGGATAGCCGTAGTAGCTAAGATCGTTTTCTTGGTGAAAGCCAGCCAGCATATCCCTTGCGCCCTCGGCAAATGCGTATCCGTCGTTTGTGCTGATCATTAGCTCGTTGTTCCAGAAAAATACCGGATACTCGCTCGCCCAAAAGACCCAGTAAAGCCTACAAATCACGCTAAAAAAAACTGCGACAAATATCATCAAGTATAAAGAGTAATTTTTAAAAAATAAATTTCTATTCATTAGGATTTTCCAAAAAATTTATAAGCTCGCTCGCTATATTTTCACTATCAAAAAATTTAGCCCGATTATACGCAACATTTTCAAAATTTTGCCTTATCTTTGGCTCGTTAAGCACCTTTATCATCGCCTCTTTCATCGCATTTTCATCATCAACTGGCACTAAGATGCCAAACTCGCTCTCGCCCAAAAGCTCCTTTGCACCGCTTTTATGCTCGGTTGAGATGATAGTTTTTTCGCATGCTAGTGCCTCCAAAAGGACATTTGAAAAGCCCTCAAAACGCGAAGCGCAAAGTAAGCAAGAGGCATTTTTTATATGTTTAAATGGATTTTTATCAGTGCCAAGAAGCTTTACTCGCCCAGTAATGCCAAGCTTGTCTATCAAATTTTGCAGCTCGTCTTTTAAAGGCCCTTTCCCTAAAATGCCAAGCGTTGCACGAGGGTCGTTGATAGATGCGATTATTTTTATTAGCATGGCTTGATTTTTACCACTATCAAGGCGGCCGATGTTTATGAAAAATGGCCTAAAATCGCCATCAAGCGGCTCATCTTTTAGTAAATTTATAGTTTTTAGATCAAGGGCGTTATAAAGCACCTTTGTCTTAGCCTCACTCATGCCAAAATTTCTCACCAGATCCTCTTTGTTGCCAGCTGCATTTGCGAGGATTAGATCAGCCTTTTTATAAAGATGAGTGAGCAAAAATTTATTAACCCTACCGCTTAGATCGTTTTTATATAAGATAGACGGACAGCTTCGCTCGCTGATAACCAGCCTAGCCTTTAGCCCTAAAATTATAGCAAGCCCAGCAATATAACAAGGGCGGTTCATAAGCACAAACTGCGTGTCGATACCTAAGTTTTGACAAAGTTTTTTATACTTAAAGGCAAGCATTGGCATTGCCAAAAAGAGCCTTGCAAGCTTCTTTAGCCCGCTCTCATAAGGATCGCTGTTTTCTATAAAGTGGATCTGCACCTCGCTTGGGATCTCATAGGCAATGACCTTGCTCATTAAGATGAGATGAACTTCATAACGTTTAATCAAAAATGGCAGTAAATTTGCCACATTTCGCTCAGCCCCACCAGGCCCCATCGAGTATAAAAAAACGGCTAATTTTTTCACTTGCTAACAACCTTTTTTATAAATTCTCGCCACTGCTTGATGATATTTTCTTTGCTAAATAAATTTGCATTTTCGCTGGCGTTTTTTGCTAGTTTTTGCCTTAAATTTTCATCTTTTAAAAGCATCTCAAGCTTATCTTTTAAATCATTTGCGTCGCCATTTTTAAAGATAAGCCCGTCCGTGCCGTCATTTATAAGCTCTCTTGCACCCACGGTGTCGCTACTTAACCTAGCGCAGTTAAAAGCACCTGACTCGATTAACACGTTTGAAAGCCCCTCGCTTCTTGAGCTAAGAACAAAAATTTTTGCCTCGCTATAAAGCTTTGTGACGTCGCTAATATGACCTAGAAATTTTACGTTAAGCCCCAAATTTGAAGCTATTTGCTTTAGCTGCACTTCTTGCCTGCCACTGCCTGCGATCTTTATCTCCCAGCCATCAAGCAAGCCCTTACTCACCTTGCTAAGCGCCTCAAAATAGAGATCATAGCCCTTTACCGCCTCCAGCCTTGCCACGCTTAAGATGACGTTTTGCTTCTCGCAAATTTTAGGCACATCGATAAAAAGTGGGTTGTGGATGACCTCGCGTTTTTTGGCAAATTTATAGTAGTCGTAGTCACTTTTACTTAGCACGCTTAAGCCATCTACAAAGCGGTAGGCAAGGTCACGCATAGCGCTTGCGATTTTGCTTTTTAGGTAGCTATGCTCGTGATGCTCGGTTGCTATTAGTTTGCTCTTTAGCCTCAAATTTGCCAGCACGCAAGCGACGTTTGTCCAGTCGATAAAGCTAATTATGAGATCAGCCCTTTGCTCTTTAAAAAGCGCTCTAAGGGCGAGAATTTTTTTAAATTTTAAAGCGAGCCCTGAGCCAGTGACGCTAAGATTTATGATATTTATCTTTTCACTAAATTTATAAAGTCCAAGATCCTCTTCAAGCAGGGCGATAGTGATCTCATTGTCCTTGCTAAGCTCATTTGCAAGCACGTTTAGCACGCGCTCAGCTCCGCCATTTCTAAGTGCGGCGATGACAAAAAGAATTTTCACTTCACACCTCCAAGCCTTAAAAGCTCCAGCCATTTTTTATAAATTTGCTCCACGCTAAACTCATCAAGTCTAGCTCTTGCATTTTTGGCAAATTCGCCCATCTTTGCCTCATCTTGCAGCAAATTTGCAAGCTTTTCGCTCATCTGCGTAGCGTCATTTATCTCGCAAAGCAAGCCATCAAAGCCATCTTTTATAAGCTCTTTTGCCCCGCTAGTTCTTGTCGCAACACGCACGCAGTCATAGTTTATCGCCTCTATCAAGGTGTTTCCAAGACCCTCGAAATTTGAGCAAGATAGTAGCACCTTTGCCCTTTTATAAAGCGAGGCGATGTCGCTTACGTTGCCCAAAAACTCTACCTCAGCGCCTAAATTTTTAGCTAAATTTTCTAAATTTGCTCTCTCGCCACCATCTCCAGCGACAGCAAATTTATAGCCACTTTGCTTTAAGTTTGCAGCCACTCTTACAAACATTTCGCAGTTTTTTATCTTATTTAGCCTGCCAACAAAGATGACTAAATTTTCTTTAGTAAAGCTCTCATTTTGCACCTCTTCAAAGAGTGGGTTGTAAATTTTCATCACATTTTTGCAAAATTTTGAGTAATATCCTAGATCCTCGTCGCTTAAGACGCTAAGTGCGTTTGCAAATGGATAGCTTATGCGTCTTAGCACCTTAAAAATGGCTCTTTTTGGCGCAAGATAGTTTGTGTGCTCACTTATGATTATGGGCGTTTTTAGCCCAGCTGAGCTAAAGAGAACCAAGGTATTTACGGCATCTAAAAAGGATATCACAGCGTCAAATTTGCCCTCTCGTATGAGTGCTCTTAAAGCAAGCACCTTTGAAACTCTCTTTTTTAAATTTCCAACAAAGCCAAGCTCATCAGCCCCAACGCCTAAATTTATGAGCTTCACGCCACTTGCCAGCTCGTAAAATGGCTCATCTTTGTCAAATTTAACAAGGCTTACATCATGATCCACGCTAAATCTTGATGCGATCACCGCGCAAACCCGCTCCGCACCGCCACTTCTAAGCGTTGATGTGACAAATAATATCTTCATACGCCAAACCTTTGTTTTATCTTTACTCTAAGCTTTGAAAGTGCTGGTAAAATGCCACTTGGAAGCGGGCTAAGCAGTAAAAAAATAAACGCTTCTTTGCTAAATTTAATGCTAAGACTTTTAAAGATACACCTTAGCATAAGGCCATATTCGCCTGCTATTTTGGCGTAGTAAGCGGCGTTTTTATACTGCATAGCTAGAAATTTTGGCTCATTTTTGATAGCGATGTCGTAGTGCAAATTTGCTGTTTTGATGTAAGCGTTTGCAACGTTTAACGCGTGCTTACCGGCATTTAGCGTAGCACTATCACTTCTTGCGATGCGGTAGATGTAAAGTGGCTTTTTAAGATAAAAGACATTTTTTTCAAAAAAGCGGATATAAAGCTCATTTTCGCCGCCAAAACTACTCTCATCAAACCTAAAACCGTCTATAAATTCACGCGAAAAAAGCTTAAAATACTCGCCATTTATCCGCCCACAGTGGTAATCAACCTTGCTCATCGCCCCACTCTTGCTATATGGGCTTCTACCAGCCACGACCTCGGTCATCACGCCATCTTTTTCGCAGATCGCATCTGCAAAAACGCATGAATACTCGCCACTTTTTAAAATTTCATAGCACTCCTTTATCGCCTCTGGCAAAAGCTCATCGTCATCGTCAAGCAAGCAGACAAACTCGCCTGTTGCGTTGTCAAAGCCGTTATTTTTGTTGCCATTTGGGCTCTTTTTGTGAGTGCTGTTTTTTACAAATTTGATCCTTGCGTCGTTAAAACTCTTGCAAATTTCACTCGCACTCTCGTCATCGCCGTCGTCCGTTACTACTATTTCTAAATTTTTATAGCTTTGAGCTAGAGCGCTTTTTATGGCCTTTTTTAAAAGCTCTGGACGCTTATAGGTCGCGGTTACGATGCTGATTAACGGCTCGCTCATTTAGCCCCTTTTAAAAATTCTCTCATAGCCTTGAAGCTTTTCAAGTCGTGAGAAAAGTATAAATTTAAATGTTTTTATGTATGCCTTTAAATTTGCCCTGTATCCCCTCTCAAGGCGCTCGCCCTCGATGTTTGAGCCACTAAGATCAGTTGGGTGCGCAAAAAGATCGCAAAAATACATCTGCATATCATTAACGCCTAGCAAATAGTCCCAAACATCGGTCGTGCAAAGCGCACGTTTATGAATTTCAAGCAAATTTTTGGCACTTTTTTTAGTTAGCACATAGGCCCCTGCTCTATAAATGCTTGAAAATGAGTGCACTGAGACCTGCCAAAGCGGCTTACTTAGGCTAGTATCCACCTTTTTGCCAAAGGCGCTAAACCTGCCCTCCAGCCCATCTTGCATGCCACATATGAGCACGCTGTTTTCAGGCATCTTGCTAGCTGCCAAAAAGGCCTCTTTTATCGCCTCATCATCTCCGATCACGTCATCTTCAAAGATGAGAGCAAATTTAGCCTCACTTGCCAAAAATGCCTCGTAGGCCTTCACGTGCGAGAGCGAGCAGCCGACTTCTGCTGGGCTTAAAACCTTGCCATAAGCTTTAAATGATGGCGAAATGATCTTATAGTACTCCCTCGCGTTTAGCTCCCTGCCATCAACTGCGTCTATTAGCTTAAAGCTATCATAAGAGCTAAATTTCCGCTGCAAAAGCTCGCGTCTTTTGGTATCTTTAGCCAAAGAGATCAGATAAATTTCATCCATTTAAGACCTTTTAAATTTTTTTAAAATTTTACGCCAGACTATGCCTCGCTCGAAGGCGTTAAAAAACAAAAAATATCCCAAAACATAAGCTGCGCCGGCGTATATCGCAGCAAAGATAGCAAATTTTAGCCAGTTATCTAAGCTAACAAAGTCCTTGCAGGCAAACATCGCAAGCACGCAAAGCGCAAAAACGGCTAAATTTTTAAAATAGACCCCGTAAAATGTGGTGAGCTTTACCTCTAAATTTAAAGCTGCATTTATAAGGTCAAAGCCGAGAATTCTTATGCTATAAAAAATGGCTGCAATGATGACGATGCCATAGACGCCGTAGTCACTAAATTTGAGCAGCGCGATCTGCACTATGATCGTGCTAACGCCAAGGATAGTGTTAGCAATGGCTGGTCGGCGAAGCTTATTTGTCGCGCTATCAAGGTTAAAAAGTGAAAAGACAAAGCTTATAAATACAATGGGCACTAGCGTGATCATCGAGACGCTATATATAAATTTAACCTCATCTGCGCTTTTAAAAGGTAGCCAAAGCGTGTAAAAATCAAGTCCAAAAACGACGAAAAATGCTGCCGGAGCATTCATCACAAAGGCGATCACCTTCATTGAAAATTTAGCCTCGTTTATGAGGTCCGTGATCAAATTTTTAGAGTAAAGCTCGACAAATTTTGGCGCAAAGATACCGCTAAGCTGCGCCACAAAGCTCTCAAGTATGATAGGGGCGGCCTTGGCGACTGAAAGAAGGCCAGTGGCGTTTGCATTGACAAAAATGTTGCAGATAAAAAGATCCATGCCTGTTAAAAGTATGCGATTTAGCGCATTAAAGCTATTCCAAATGCCAGAGCTTAAAAGCTCTTTGATCTTAGAAAAGTCAAATTTACTAAGGCTAAATTTTAGCTCTGGCGTGATGCGAACTGACATAAAAATGGTGCTAAAAAAGACAAAAAGGCTAGCAACGAGCGCTGAAATCGCGATATATGAGATAAATGGCTTAAAAAAGAAAAAGAGCGCCACGATGAGGACTGCTAGGACCATGCTTGAGATGGCATTTCTGATGGAAAGTAGATAGAGCTTATTTGTCACAAACGCGCAAACCGTCAAAACGCCGTTAAATAGCCCAACGCAGAAATTTATAAAGTAAAAAAGAAGGGTCATTCTCACGTCAAAGAGTAAATTTTCAGGGACGTTTAAAAAGCTTTGCAAATTTAGTATGAAAATGGAGCTAAGCACCACGACAACGGCGCAAAAGAAGATATTTACAACAAGCACTGATGAGTAGTAGGTGTTTGCAAGGCTTAGATCTTTTTTGTGCCACGCATGAGCGACAAAGCGTCCGCTGACCGAGTTTATGGCTACACTTATGACCGCTGCGTAGCTAACGATGGCGTTACTAAGGCCTACAAAGCCAAATGCCTCGTTGCCAAGGCTTTTTAAGATAAATGGCGTAAGAAAGAAATTTATGCCCATTGATACGACAAAAACGACGATCGAGCTTATTAGATTGATTAGCATTAGATTTTTAACCTGTAAATTTTTACGCCATTTGAAATGATAAATGGCTCAAAGTATCTATCATCGGCCTTTTCAAATATAAAAAGCTGCACAAAAGATGAGTTAAAAGCATTTTCATCAAGCAACAATATCCGCGCATAATCTTCTAAAAAAACCACATAAATTTTGGCGTTTTCATCTATGATTTTTTCATCTATTCGCAAATCTCTTCCGGCACCTTTTACCTTATAAAATGATTTTACGGCTATTTTCTCGCCGTTATGCATGATAAATTTTTGCTCATTTGTAGGCAAAGCATAGCCGTCTCCAAGGTCGATGCCAGCTTCGCTAACGCTATTTAATGTACTAACATGATAAAAATCCTCTTTTTGCCTTTTACCAGTTGTGACGTCGATATAGCTATATCTAAAGATATTTGGCGCGATGTCAATCATATTTGGCACAAGATAGTAATAAACCGCCTTCTTTGCCAGCGGTGGATTAAAATTTTCACTTTTAAGCTGGCTTAAAAAAGTATTTATATCGCTTGTGTTGTAGTCTTTTAAAATTTTATCTATTGGCCTTATATTTTGCTCAAGCGAGATGTCATTATATGTAACTGCTACTCTTGCAAGTCTAGCCGAAAATGCCTCATCTTTTCTCAAAGCAAGGCTAACAAAATAATTATTTTCGCCACCTTGTCTGCCAGGATCGTTTAAAGTCATAACATCAGCAAAATACCTTATAGCATATCCGTAATCCCACCATGAAAATACATAATCATCGCGCTTTGTGATCTTTTTGAGTTCATCAAGTGCTACTGCTTCATCACGGCTAATTACAGTCTTTGGCCTATATGAATAAGCAAAATCTAAATTTATAGCAAGAGCGGCTACGACAAAAACCAAAAGTGATAAATTTTTAATAGAATTTCTAAGATCAAATAAATTTAAAAAAAAATGCAAAAAATACCCAAAACCAAGCGCAACAAGTGGTGTTACGTACATAACAAATCTAACTCCACCAAAGAAAGATAGGAGTCCAAGTCCAAGCATTGGCAATGTAAGTAAGAATGGACGAAATTTCATGCAAAGTAGCAAGTATCCAATAATAGCTGCCAGCAGTATAAGAATATTTCCCGACATGAAATAGATAAAATACAAAGGACTAGCACTTTTTACTTCGCTGATGAAATTATACTCATTTATAAAGTGAAATTTATTGGTAGGCTCATCGGTATTTTTAAAAATATAATTGCTTATCTTTGAGATAATAAAATCAAACCCACCAAAATAGATAAAAATAGCTAGCATTAAAGTAAGAAAAATAGCTAAATTTCTAGCCGAGAGTAAATTTTTATATTTGCAAAAAATGACGTAAAATGAAGCCATGATGGCTGTATTAAAAATTAAAATTTTATTTGCTATTAGCGGATCTTTTGTAAAAATATTTAAGCTTACAATGCTTATAAACATAAAAAATATCGCCTGATAATTTTCCAATCTATTTCGCATAAAAATAAGCGTATAAAATAAAAAAACAAATACAATGCTTAAAATAAGTGGATATGAGCTTTGATACCACCAAAGATAGATCGCTACAAAAACCCCTGGTAGAATGATAAATTTACGCTCTCTTGTATCTATTAGTTTAATTAAAAAAAAGATAATAAAAAGTACAAATGTAACATTTAACATATCACTATCAAGATAGCCAAGTAATGTCCTTGAAAGATACCCTGGCAAGATCACGCTCATAAACGCTGCCACAGCTCCTACGTTTAAAGCCTTAAACTCATTTGATATTAAAACGACTGGAAGTGCGATAAGAGGAGCCAAAAAGGCGCTCATGTAAAACATCACGCTTTCGATCTTAAAAGGTAAAATTTTGCAAATATAAAAAACTATAGTTGAGATTGGGTGATTAAAGGGGCTAAAGTCATTTTGCTGATGAAAACCGGTCAGCATGTCTCTAGCACCCTCTGCGTAATAGTATGCGTCATTTGTCGTAAGCATAAACTCGCCATTAAAGTAAAACTCTGGCATCTCCTTTGCCCACAATACCCAGAGCATCCTGGCCGCAAATCCAAACAGATAAGCAACCAGAAATATAAGTAAAATTTTACAATTTACGCTTACTTTGTGCACTAAATTCCTTACAGCCTAGCGTCAGCCTCTGGATAGATATTTTTTATATCATAAACTAAATGGCCTTTTAAATTTAGCTTTTTAAACTCATTGTGAGCTACGGCGATCACAATGCAGTCGTAGTCATCTAGGTTATACTCTTTCACTAGATCAAAGCCGTACTCATGTTTTACCTCAGCGCTATCAGCCCAAGGATCGGTCACATCGACCTTGCAGCCAAAGTCTTTTAGCTCATCAACCACGTCTATAACGCGAGAGTTTCTTATATCTGGGCAGTTTTCTTTAAATGTCATACCAAGAACAAGCACGCGAGCTTTGTTGATAAGCACGCCTTTTCTTATCATTAGTTTTATAACCTGATCAGCTGCGTATCTGCCCATATCATCGTTGATACGGCGGCCTGCTAGGATCATTTCAGGATGATAACCTACCTCTTGAGCTTTGTGAGTTAGATAATATGGATCTACGCCGATGCAGTGACCGCCGACTAGACCTGGGCGGAAATTTAAGAAATTCCACTTAGTACCTGCAGCCTCAAGCACATCAATGGTGTTGATATGAAGCTTTTCAAAAAGCATCGCAAGCTCGTTTATAAAGGCGATATTTATATCGCGCTGAGTGTTTTCGATGACCTTTGCGGCCTCGGCTACCTTGATACTTGAAGCTTTGTGAGTGCCAGCTGTGATGATTGAGCGATAAATTTCATCGACCTTATCAGCGATCTCTGGAGTTGAGCCGCTAGTGATTTTTTTGATTTTAGTTACGGTGTGCTCTTTGTCACCTGGGTTTATACGCTCTGGAGAGTAGCCGCAGAAGAAATCTTTGTTAAATTTAAGCCCACTTTTTTCAAGAAGTGGCACGCAAATCTCCTCTGTAACGCCTGGATAAACGGTGCTTTCATACACGACGATGTCGCCTTTTTTAAGCACTTTTGCCACACTCTCAGTCGCTTTTACTACTGGAGTTAGATCAGGGCGCTTGTTTTTATCTATCGGAGTTGGGACTGTCACGATGAAGAAGTTGCAACTTCTGATGTCATCTAAATTTAGGCTAAATTTCATGCCATTATCGATCGCTTTTTTCATCTGCTCATTGCTAAGTTCAAGCGTTCTATCATAGCCACTTTTAAGCTCTTCTATACGTTTTGCATTTACATCAAAGCCTACTACTTCGTACTTTTCACTAAAAGCTGCTGCTAGTGGAAGTCCAACATATCCAAGTCCTACTACTGCTATTTTCATTTACTTTTTCCTTTCTTTTTTGCTTCTATCTTTTTTACGCGTTCGTACATTCTTATTTCCGCACTTACACCTTTTGGAGTTATGATTCTAATAGGGCTAACGCCTGGTAAAATTTTAGTGAGCTCATAATAAACCCGCCTCTTTTTCTTTGCATCCTTGCATAACATCATCGTTTGTGCTAGCTTATCACTGCCACTAAATTCGTAATAAATCCCGTGCGCATCCTCTTTTTCCTCGAGCTTTCCGCCGAGCAAAAAGGCAAAGTTGCAGTCGATTTCTATCTCTTTAAAAAATGCGACTTCGTATTTAAAATAATCAGGCGGCATCTTTGAGATAGGTAGATCGAAAATATTTTCCTCGGTTTTTGCCACGTTTTCGCCTGCCAAAAGTGTAAAAGGAAGTGCGCAAGCTACGATAAAAAGTAAAATTTTTCTCATGTCTTTACTCCGATTTGGAAATACTTAAATCCATGCTCAGCTAAAATTTTAGCGTTGTATTGGTTACGTCCGTCAAATATGACAGCGTTTTTTAGCCTCTCTTTGATCTCCATAAAATCAGGCGATCTAAACTCGCTCCACTCGGTTACAAGCACCATAGCATCGGCACCATTAAGAGCGTCATATTTATTTTTAGCGTATTTCACATCTAAATTTGGCATATATTTTTTCGCTTCTTCGCTCGCTTTTGGATCGTAAGCGACCACTTTTGCGCCAGCTTCATCTAAAAGCTTTATCAAAGTTAGCGAGCTAGCCTCTCTCATATCATCGGTATTTGGCTTAAACGCAAGCCCCCAAAGTGCGATCGTTTTGCCCTTTAGGTCGCCACCAAAGAAGTTATAAATTTTCTCAAATAGCACTCTTTTTTGAGCCTTATTTCTTGACTCGACCGCGTTTAAAAGCTCTGGCTCAAAGCCATTTTGTCTAGCCGTGTAGATAAGCGCCTCAACATCTTTTGGAAAGCAGCTGCCGCCATATCCGCAGCCTGGATAGATGAAGCTATATCCGATCCTTGAGTCGCTACCGATGCCTTTTCGTACCAAATTTACGTCCGCACCCACGCGTTCGCAGATATTTGCTATCTCGTTTATAAAGCTTATCTTTGTTGCCAGCATCGAATTTGCAGCGTATTTTGTCATCTCGGCTGACTTTACGTCCATACAAATGAGCCTGTCATGATTTTTCATAAATGGCTCATAAAGCTCTCTCATCACGCTAAAGCCCCACTCACTGCTAGCTCCGATAACTACGCGATCAGGCTTTAAAAAGTCCTCGACTGCCGCACCCTCTTTTAAAAACTCTGGGTTTGAGACGACTTCAAATTTAACTTCTACATTTCTCTTTTTAAGTTCACTCTCGATCACCTCATGCACCTTAGCTCCAGTGCCTACTGGAACGGTTGATTTATCGACTACGATTAGCGGTTTGCTTAAATTTTCTCCGATAGACTTGGCAACTGAGAGGACATATTTTAAATCTGCCTGCCCATCAGCGCCCATAGGTGTACCAACTGCGATAAATAACACATCTGCGTGCTCTAGCGCCTCTGTTATCTGCGTGCTAAATTTAAGCGAACCATTTTTGTAGCACTCACTCACGATATCAAAAAGCCCTGGCTCATATATCGGCACGATGCCGTTTTTTAGTGCCTCGATCTTTTTTTCATCGACATCGACGCAGATCACGCTGTTGCCCATTTTAGCAAAGCATGCACCACTTACTAGTCCAACATATCCGGTTCCAATTACTGCTACCCTCATGTTTATCCTTAAATTTTCTTTTCCCACTCAAGAGCGGTTTTTATGATGAGCGCTAGGTCATCTCTTTTTGGCTTCCAGCTTGTTAGCGAGCGCAGTTTGCTTGCGTTTGAGATAAGGATAGCTGGGTCGCCATCCCTTCTTGGTGCGTTTTGTACCTTGAAATTTACCTCACTTACCTTTTTTGCGGTCTCGATGACCTCTTTTACACTAAATCCTCTGCCATATCCCACGTTAAAAGTTTCGCTACCGTTTTGACCGATGTATTCCAGCGCGCTGATATGAGCGTCTGCTAGGTCGCTAACGTGGATGTAGTCCCTCACACATGTGCCATCTTTTGTTGCGTAGTCATCGCCAAAGATACCCATGCTCTCACGCTTGCCAAGTATAGTTTGCACAGCCACTTTGATAAGGTGCGTAGCATTTGGATAATTTTGACCGATAAGTCCCTCTTCGTCTGCGCCTGCTACGTTGAAGTAGCGAAGTATTGCAAATTTAAAATTTTCATTTGACGCTGCGTAGTCTTTAATGATCTGCTCGCTCATAAGCTTACTTCTGCCGTATGGATTTATCGGGTTTGTAGGCGTGGTTTCGCTAACCTCCGCCACATCTGGCTCGCCGTAAACTGCAGCAGTTGAGCTAAATATAAATTTATTTACATTGTAAGCTTTTGCGTATCTTAGCACCCTTGCAACGTTTGCGGTGTTGTTTAGATAGTATTTTAGCGGCTCACTCATACTCTCAAATACCTCGATAAACGCTGCAAAATGGATGATCGCATCAAATTTACCATTTGCGAAAATTTCACTTAGATCATCTTCTAAATTTGCGTTTATAAATTTAAAATTTCCGATTTTTTGGAGCGCCTCAAGTGCTTTTTGTGAGCCCTTGCAGAGATTATCGATGATGGTTATCTCATCATTGCCTTGCTTTAAAAGTGCTTTTACTACGTGGCTGCCGATATATCCAGCACCACCTGTTACTAAAATTTTCAAGTTTAAGCCTTTCGTAAAAAGTGGTTAATTTTATCAAAAATAGGGTAAAGCAAAAGTAAAGCAAGGCTTTCGAATAAATTTTAATCTTCTCTAACCCTTAAAAATATTGGAAATCTTGGCTTGCCTTTGGCTGTTAAATTTTGAAATTTATATGTGATGATAGAGCCTATTTTTGGGGGATTTTGGCGCTTTTCATCGCTTAGTCCTGAGCCTATTTTAAAGATAGTGCCAGATTTTGGCTCACCAGCTTTTTCTTCGTCATCTTTGCCACCAAGCGCTTTGCAGGTAAGCGAGCCAGCAAATTTTGCGTATTTGCCGCTACCTTTATTTATGGAAACCACCTCGCATTCGGCATCTTTAAATTTTTTAAATTTCAGTGCATTTTTACTTCTTTTTCGCTCGTACGGTGCATTTTGCTCACGCACCACAGCCCCTTCGCCACCTTTTAAGATAATGTCCTCTGTGAATTTTAAAAAATGAGCGTTATCTCGCATCTTTATCTGTTTTATGATGATTAAATTGTGATTTGGCTCATTTTTTAGAAATTTAGCTAAAACTTCAAGCCTATCAAGCAAGCCACCATTTGCCTCAGGCACATCAAAAATATGAAATTTTAACCTCTGCCAAGCTTTTTCATCGGGCAACTTATCCATCACTGTTGCTTGAATTTCTTCAAACTTAAGCTCTTTTGCGTAAAGCTCGCCATCAAGTGCAAATTTTGGGAAATTTTTAGTAAAACTTAGCGGTGCATTTAGCTTTTTGCCCTGTCTTGATAGTAAATTCTCTCCGTCCCAGTAGGCACGCACGCCATCAAGCTTTTCGCTAGCTAGCCAGCCTGAGATATTTTGATCTTTATACTCACTAAGGCGCAGCAAATCAAGAGAAAATGCAAAATTTATAAGGGCTAAAACCGCAAAAATTATTCTAATCAAGCTTTTGCCTTGCAAAAACAATAATTCATATGATCATCTACAACGCCCACGCTTTGCAAAAATGCATAGGTACTAACAGAGCCTAAAAATTTAAACCCTCGCTTTTTTAGCTCCTTTGCCACAAAGTCAGACATTGGCGTAGTAGTTGGCACTTGTTTGATATCTTGATAGTGATTTATAATCTGTTTGCCGTCAAATTTGGGATCAAATTTTCTTAGCAAATATCCCCACAAATAGTCATAAAAGCTGCCAAATTCTTTGGTTACAGATAAAAATGCAAGGGCGTTTGCAGAAAGCGATTTTAGTTTTAATCTGTTGCGAATCAACCTCTCATTTTGCATAAATTTCGCTATTTCGTCCTCACCGTAAAGCTTGATCTTCTCTGGATCAAAGCCATCAAACGCCTCTCTCATAGCCTCTCTTTTTTGGAGCACCCCATGCCATGAAAGTCCCGCCTGAAAGCCCTCCAGAACTATCATTTCAAAAAATTTTCTATCATCTTTTACGACTTTACCCCACTCGTTATCGTGGTAAGCTATATCAAGCTCACCTTTTGCCCATTCGCATCGCCTCATCCGCTTTCCTTAAATTTTAACTCCGTAAAACTCGCAATACCACTCGACAAATTTAGCCACGCCGTCATTTACTTTTGTATTTGGCTTGTAGTCAAAGTCAGCTACCAAATCGCTCACATCAGCAAATGTCGCTGGCACATCGCCTGCTTGAAGTGGGAGGAAATTTTTCTTGATCTCGCGGCCGATCTTTATCTCAACCGCCTTTATGTAATCCATTAGCTCAACTGGGCTGTTGTTGCCGATATTATAGACCTTAAACGGCGCTTTTGAAGTGGCAGGATCTGGGTGCTTTGCATCCCAAGCTGGATTTGGCTTAGCAGGGTTGTCGATGCACTTGATGATACCCTTTACGATGTCATCCACATAGGTAAAGTCGCGCTTCATCTTGCCGTAGTTGAAGACGTCAATGGTTTTATCTTTAAGCGCTGCGTCAACAAACAAAAATAGCGCCATATCAGGGCGCCCCCATGGTCCATAAACCGTAAAAAAGCGAAGTCCAGTCGTTGGCACGTTAAATAGGTGGCTATAAGTGTGCGCCATCATCTCGTTGCTCTTTTTAGTCGCAGCATAGAGGCTTATAGGGTGATTGACCGCCTCGTGCGTAGAAAATGGCATGTTCTCATTTAATCCATAAACCGAGCTTGAGCTTGCATAGACTAAATTTTTGATCTCATTGTGGCGGCAGCACTCTAGGATATTCATAAAGCCTGTGATGTTGCTATCGATGTAGGCTTTTGGGTTTATGAGCGAGTAGCGAACGCCTGCTTGTGCGGCTAAATTTACAACTACGTCAAATTTTTCTTTAGAAAAAAGCTCTTTCATAGTCTTTTCATCAGCGAGGTCAGCTTTTATAAATTTTAAATTCGGATGCGTTTTTGAGGTGATAAGTTTGCCATAGTCTATCTCGCTCACGTCAAAACCAGCCGTTTTTAGGCGAGCAAGCTTTAAATTTACGTCGTAATAGTCATTTATCACGTCATATCCAACGACCTCATCGCCACGTGCTATAAGGGCATTTGCAAGGTGAAATCCTATAAATCCAGCTGTTCCAGTTACTAAAATTTTCATATTTTTCCTTTCATTTTTGGCTTATTTTAGTGCAAAAATGTAAATTTACGTATTTAGATCAGGGTAGTCCCAAGCGTTAAATTCAGCTCTTAAGTCGTCATTTTCTTGCCCTTTGCAACATAACCACTCAAGCCCTGCACGTCTTTCCATAACGACCTCTTCGTCAAGTCCAACAAGCTTTTTGCCATTTATCCTTGCGTCCACACACGCCCAGTGATAGCGATAAACTAGGTCAAGTTTGCTTAAAATTTCATCCAAACTGCGCGGTTTTGAGCGGTTTTTGAGCCCACCCTCTCTAAAGACATTCATCACAAACTCGCAGTCGCAAATTTTATCCATTATACCTATATCTTCAGCAATGCCAAGTGCCCAAAGCAAGATCCAAAGCGACTCATATTTCCAGCCCATATTTACGGCCAAATTTATATCAGCCCTTCCCTCTACGACCTCTTTTTCTTTTACACTTAGGTCATTATAAAAATCGCCCAAAAAGTCTTTAGCCCAAGCTATCTCATCTTCACTTAGGTGGCCATTGTCGCGGATAGTGCAAGCACACATAATGGCCGTAAATGAGCAAACCGCACGAGCAATGATCTCATCAACGCTTCTTGGCGTAACTTCACTATTGTCATACCTTAGTGGCAGACTCTCAAGGACAGCCACGCCCTCTTTTTTTAAAATTTTTATACTCTCATCTTTTCTTTGTTGCGCTGTTTTTGGCATATCCGTACCTTTTTTAAAAATATCAAACACTCCCATTTTTACCCAAAAAACTCAGCGTTAAATTTCTCTTCGTTAAAATTTTTACCTAAAAATTTACAGGCTTCGATCATATCAGTTCTTGCTATTTCAAAGCAACTAGTAGCCCCAGGGCTTGGAGTCATGTTAAAGCTTATACCCTCGCCTGTGCTTATCTTGCCTTCGCCAAGCTCAAGGCACTTTTTATTGCGGTCGATAACTTGTGGTCTTACGCCACCAAAATTTACAGCATAGCTCAGATCGTTTTCACTTAGGCTTGGCACGATCTTTCTAGCGTCTTTTACAAATTCTTTTTTATTGATAAATGGCACTTCAAATAAGAAATTTCTTAAAATATAAGATCTGATGTCGCTATCTTTTAAGAGATTTGCAAAGACTTCAAAGACATTTTTATCAAATTTTAGGCATTTACAAAAGTCAAAAAAGCTTGAACAGCCGTGGTATCTCTCTAGTTTTGGTATGACTAGAGCCGTTGGTCCAAAGCGAGTGTTGCCATTAGCTAGGATATCTGGATCGCCGTGAAGCGCGGCAAATGGTAGCTTATCGTTTTGCACCATATAGACTTTGCCGTTTAGTAAGCGTTTTTTTGCGAAATAAAAGCTTCCAGCAACGGGCAGTGTGCTAAGATGAAGCCCATAACCCATTTTGTGAGCCAAAAATAGCGAATGTCCTCCAGCATCTACTACAACGTAGTTTGCGGTGATCACCTCGCCATCATTTATCTTTATGTGAAATGTATCACCCGCCTTTTTTATATCAGTTACTTCTGAGTTTAGGCTGATCTCATAGCCATCTCCGCCTAAATTTAGCGCATTTTGCACGAGCGAATTTGCCACGCCGCCAAAGTCCATCGTCGTAAATTGCCCATTTTGCGTGCCAATGGCGATGATGTTTTCTGGGCGCTCATTGCCATTTGCGTCAAAAACGACGTTTGGCTCGATCTGCTTTAGCTTCTCTTTGTCATAAATTTCAAGATAAGCAAACAGCTCTTTAAAGCTCTCATATCGCTCCTTGATGCGCTCTACTTCGGCATCTCCGATGGCTAGCGTCATCTTTTGATGAGCGAACATATATTTGCCCTCTAGGTTGTATTTTAGAGCGTATTTTACTGGCATATTTGCCACTTGCGAGACCTTTTTTGCCTTTTCTAGCGTGTAGTTTGTCTCGATATCACCGCAGTGGATGGTCTGCGAGTTGCCTTTACCGCTTGAATTTAGCGTCGCTACGCCGTCATATTTTTCTAAAAGTGCTACCTTTTTTATATCGCTAAATGCAGCCAACTCGTAAAAGAGCGCCGTCCCACTAATGCCTGCTCCGACAATTACCACTTCAAAGTGCTTCTGCCTCATTTTTTCTCCCAAAAAGTTTAGTCGCCAAAATGATACTATATTAATTTTAAAACAAACAGCATGGTGAAAAAAGCTAGAATTTTTATATAAAAGAGAAATTTGGCAAGGCTTTCACCTTGCCTTGAAGTTAAAATTTATAAGATACGTTTACCTTAAAATTTCTACCTGGTTCCCAGTCTACATAGTCTGGATTGCCTGTATAATCAGCCATTCTTTGAGACTGCGAAGCATAAGTTTTATTAAAGAGGTTGTAAATTCCAGCATTTATCTCTAGCCCTTTAAATTTACCGCTACTTGGCGTATAGCTAGCATAGATGTCGCTAACTGCATAGCTTGGTATCTTTGCATTTTCACTATCGCCAGCTGATATGGTATTTTTTGAAGCGAAGTAGATTAGGTTGTAGCCTATTAGCGTATCGATGCTAGAAAATGCGTACTCTGCATTAAATGTATATTTATCGCCCTGATCGCGGTAACCAATGATATTTGAGGTATAGTAGCCACCGCTTGCCTTAGCGACCCTATCTTTGTATTTTACATTTTGATGAGTGTAGCTAGCAGCTAGGCTTAGTGCGTCTAAATTTAGCCTTGCAAGTAGCTCGACGCCACTTATATCAGCTCCACCAGCGTTTATACGTCTGGATATAGTTATTTCATTTGGCGGCGTTCCAGTCACATAAGAGCCATTATCTACGATTAAGTTTTTATATTTTGTCATGAAGTATTTTGCAGAGAGGCTATATGAGCTAGCTTCATTTATGTCGCCATGATATTTAAGACCAGTTTCATAGCTATTACCAGTCGTTGCTTTTAGATCTTTATTTGCTTCAAAATTTTTTGCTCTACTAGCATACATAGACTCCATGACATCAGGCCCTCTAAAGACTCTTGCATAGCTTGCAAAAGCGTTAAGGCCTTTAATAATTTCATAATCAAGTGCTATTGCCGGGGTAAATTCGTTAAATTTGTAAGTGTAGCTCTTTACATTTCCGGCTCTACCATCGTAGCTTTTTAGCTCGTGATGGGTGTATCTGATGCCTGGAGTAACGGTTAGTGAGCTAAAATTTAGCGCATCTTCTGCGTAGATAGAGTAGTTATTTACCTTTTCAGGGTAGTGGTTGTTTGGCTTATTAAAATTTTTACTTTGGTAAAACTCAGCGCCGTATCTAAGCGTCTGTGTCAAAGCACCACTCTCGACTACACTTTTAGCCTTTGCGTTTATGCCGTTTGTTTTTACGCCTAAAATTTTTAAGACCGGGTCATCTTTTTTATGCTCGGTATTGTATACCGTTACATCTAAATTTAGAAGATCACTTGGTTTATACTCGTATTTTAGCGTTGTAGTATCACGTTCATATTTTCGGTTATCAACAGGAAATTGACCAGTATACCAGCTGCCAAACTCGGCTCTCATTGGATACATGCCTTTAAATTCATTATGTTCTCTTGAGATAGAAATTCTATGTGCATCAAGGAAGCTATAACCAAGCTTTAAAAGATAGCTAAGATCGTTGCCATCGCCGCCTATCTTTCTTTTGTTGCCGCTTTTGCCGTAGTCGTAGCCCTTGTGATTAATAGCAGCTATAAAATCAAGCCCTTCAACTGGTGCAGTAAAGAGCATAAGGCCTTGAGAAAATTCGCTGTTATTTGAGGCGTATCCTGTCTTTATCTTTGCGCCTATAATCTCACCATCATTAAGCAAGTCCTTTGCATCGACCGTTTTAAAGGCGACTGAACCGCCAAGCGCACCCGAGCCATTTACCACTGATCTTGAGCCAACCTCGACATCGACTGCTTTTATAAGATCTGGATCGATCAGCAAGTCAGCGTTGTGGTGAAATGTATTTCCGTTTTGCTTCGCGCCGTCTATCGTGATATTTAGACCGCGGTCGCTAACGCCCCTCATATAAATTTTTTGGTTCATGCCGTTTGTGCCGCCTACATAAATGCCAGGAATATCTCTCATCACGTCTTTTACTAGGCTAGCGTTTCTGGTTGAAATTTTGATGTCATCAACGCCGTATCCACCACTGCTACTTGTTACCTCAACTCCACTTAATACGCTCTCGTCTGCCCCGTTTGCACAAACTGCTATGCTTGCTGCAAGAGAGAGTTTAAATAAGCTTTTAAATCTCATATTTTCTCCTAATTTGGTTATTTTTTCTCTTATACACTACTGATGCTGCCTGCCACATCTTACTGGTGAGTCTCTGAGTGTGCTTGTCCATGAAAACCAACAGA